>JBMCUI010000163.1:0-5619 GCA_048622675.1 Spirochaetota bacterium
CTGCAGGGTACACACTCTCCGCAGGACTCCTTCTGGGTAAAATCAAGAAAATACCGTGCTACATCCACCATGCAGTTGTCTTCATCCATTACTACCAGGCCGCCGGAGCCCATGATGGAACCCGCCTGCTTCAGGGAATCGTAGTCAACTGGAAGGTCCAGCAGCTCTTCAGGGATGCATCCTCCGGAAGGCCCCCCGGTCTGCACTGCTTTGAACCTTTTGTTCTGATTGATTCCCCCGCCAATCTCAAATATTATTTCTCTGAGCGTGGTTCCCAGCGGTACTTCGATCAGGCCTGTATTATTTACCTTGCCTGCTAAAGAGAAAGTCTTGGTTCCCTTGCTTTTTTGGGTTCCATACTGAGAAAACCACTCGGCGTTATTTTGTAAAATAAGGGATACCGATGCCAGAGTACCTACATTGTTGATTATAGTGGGTTTCCCCCATAGACCGGAGGTAGCGGGGTAGGGGGGTCTGGTAGTGGGCATCCCCCTTTTGCCTTCAATGGAGGCTATAAGCGAAGTTTCTTCCCCGCACACAAACGCACCTGCCCCCTCCTTTATATTTATACGGAAGCTGAAGCCGCTTCCCAGAATGTTTTCACCCAGAAGTCCCATTTCTTCTGCCTGACTGATGGCCTCTCTGAGTCTTTCCAGGGCCAGGGGGTATTCAGCTCTGCAGTATATGTATCCCTGGTCGGCTCCCACAGCATACCCGGCCACCAGCATTCCCTCCAGAACAGCATGGGAGTCGCTTTCCAGAACCGACCGGTTCATAAATGCTCCCGGGTCTCCTTCATCGGCATTGCACACAATGTACTTTGGTTTACCCTCTGCCTTGTAAGCAAACTCCCACTTCACCCCGGTGGGAAACCCGGCGCCTCCCCGTCCTCGCAACCCTGACTGCTTCAGCTCTTCTATTATGTGATAAGGTTCCATATCCAGTGCTCTTATAAGACCACTGTAGCCCTGATGGGCCGCATAATGTTTTATATTGGTGGGTTCAATGCTTCCGCACTTTTTTAAGACCCTTCTGAGCTGGGGCTTGAGTACAGAGTAATCAGAGAGAGGGTTTATTCCATTAAAGGATTTTTCTGCCAGTGTACCTATGGCCCACTCCGAAACAGGCTTCCCCTCTGCCAGATGTTCTTTTACCAGTCTGGGTGTTTTATCAGGACTTATGCCGCCGTACAGTATTCCGGGAATGGGTGGTTTAAAAATAGACACCAGGGGTTCAAGAAAACAGAGCCCGATGCATCCCACCTCCATAACAGTGCAGGGTACATCCTCCCTGGTAATGGATTCTTCCAGTGCTTCCAGCACCTCCAATGAACCAGCTGATCGGCCGCAGGTCGCAGTGCCCACAGTGACCACTGGTTTTTTGCCTTCAAAAAGTTCGGTCCATTCCTTTTGGGCCTGTTCGCGGAAGCTGATATAATCTTCCTTACTTTTTATCATTTTGCCCTTCCTTCTTTTTGAATAGTTTTCTCACTTTTTTAGGAGTCATGTTGGCTTCCACCTTTTTGTTCACCATAATACACGGTGCCAGGCTGCAGCAGCCTATGCATGCTACTGTTTCCAGGGAGTATTCACCGTCCGGAGTGGTTTCACCCTCGCTGATACCCAGTGTTCTTTCTATTTCATCCAGTATCATGGGAGCACCCTTGACATGACAGGCAGTGCCCCGGCAGACCATGACCAGATTTTTGCCGATTGGTGTAAACCGGAACTGGGCGTAAAAAGTAGCAGTCCCGTAAACCTTGCTTTCGGGAATTCGCAGGAATTTTGCTATGCGCAGCATGGACTGGCTTGGTATGTACCCGAAGCTTTCCTGGACTCTTTGCAGGATGGGAATCAATTCATCTTTTTTGCCCTGGAACTGCTCTAGTACTGCTTCAAGGTCTTTTTCCACTGGGGTCTCCTTGAAAGATAATTTTTTCTGGTTTTCCTCCCCTGATAAAAACAGAAATGTTTGCTTCCGGAAAGGATACATATGAATATTAATGGGGATTTCATTATACAATTAATTTTTTTGGTTGTAAAGAACTTTGGCATTGGCCCGGCAATCATGCTGCGGTTGAAATAAAAACGGAGTTTTATTTCAGCATCCTGATTATAGTATTCAGGGTGTTTATATTATCCAGGCCCGGTTTAGCGGGCAGCACTGGTTTTACTTCCACCTCTTCTGCCCTGTAGTTGTAAATGCTGCCGCCCGTTTCAAGCAGGCTGGAGCAGGGAATAAAAAGCCCGTACGTGCCGTAGCGCTGGAAAGGCCTGAATCCCATATGAATAATAGTATGGGAGTTAAAATCGAAGATCTGCGGCAGTTTATACACAACAAGGCTGTTGTATTGTTCAAGCATGGTTCTGGTAAGAAAATGCCCTGAGGGGTTTTTTCCAGAAGTTTTTTGCAGTAGCTTCTTTGCTCCACCGGGGTTTGCTCCCCTGTACAATGCTACTATAGAGGGGGTGGAGTTCGCAGCATATGCACACCGGTAAAATGCTTCCAGTCCATCCGGAGCAGTGATGTTCCTGTCTGTAATGAAAATGGCTTTTTTATCCTCGAGAATACACCGGACAAGTGCCTTGAGCTTTGCAGGCTTTATCATTGCCCCAGAAAAAATAGTATGGTTTACCTCAGCATTTTCCAGGTAATCCATAATGTTTGAAGGATTCACTTCTGAGAAGAATCCAGCTGCCTCATATCCTGCGTTATACGCAATAGCCGCCCCTACAAAGTTGATGAAGCCCCTGTGCAGTTTTTTGCTGATCCTGAAAACTTCCTGTGCGCAGTCATCCAGGCGGGTGGGCTTTTCATTTACAATATATAGTTCTGCTCCCCTGTTTACTGCTTTTCTAATTTTCATCTCCAAAATGGGAAAACTCCTGCCCGGATATATATTAAACAGCACTAGTGTGCTGCCTTTTTCAATATCGCCGAGCCCGGGGGAGTTCAATTCTGTCTGCTTTGAGCCGGAAGCCTGGGCAGGGTATGCCAGGTCCACACCTCCAGAGTGTTCTCCGGAGGAGGACAGGCGAGGCCCCGGATTATGTATTATGGGGTAGGTCTGCTGGGGATGTTCTGCGAAGTCATACGGTATGGTAAAGACATCCCCTCCTTCCAGATGTTGAGCCATCTGATAAATCAGTTCGTATTCCTGGTTGGAAAGGTGTGCAGAAGTGATAATGGCTGTCCGGTCGGAACCGGCCAGTACCTGTACAGCTTTTTGTATACTCTGTTCGGGCTGTAAAGTGATGGTTCTGCCGTTTTTTATCTCCATATGTTCAAAACATCTGTTTTCAGGAAGCAAATGTAAAAAGCCGAACCTTCCCCTTACGCAGAGGTTCCCGTCGTTTTCTCCTTTTCCTGGAGTGGAAGTGTTTTTTATCCACCTGTCCCCGTATACATGGTAGTCTATCCTGCACCCCAGGGGACAGTTAATGCACATCTCTTCTATTTTTTTGGTTTCCAGGTCCACCGGCTTGGGCAGGGTAGGTCTGATTGAGAGGGCCCCGGTGGGGCAGGCCTGTGCGCATTGTCCACAGAAATCGCAGGCCGTCTGGTTCAGCTCCAGATCGAAGTATGGGCCCACTCTGGTTGCAAAACCCCTCTGCGCAAAGCCGTGAATGCGAAGACCCCACACCTCGTCGCATATCCTTACACAAATACCGCACTTTATGCACTTATTTTCATCTTTCATGATGTAGGGGAGCTTCCGGTTGGAGTAGTCCTTTACTGCATGGATGTTCATTTCACCTTCGAACTCATTCGGTTCGACGTTGTATAAGGAGCAAAGCTCCCTCAGTTTGCAGGAGCGGTTTTCCACGCACCCGCATTCCAGGCACCGTCGGGATTCACTCTCAGCCTGCTCTTTTGAAAGCCCTTTCTCAATTTCTTCAAAACTGGATCGTCTCTCTCCCGGCTGCATAGCAGGCATTTCCACTCTGGAGGCCTTTTTGAATACACTGAAGTAGCTGTCAGGTATTTGTTCCAGTGTGCCTCTGGAGGAGTTGAACTGCTCGTGATCCGTAGCTGGTTTCTCCGGCGGCATTCCTGTTTGTAAATACTGATGGATGAATAGAGCGGCTTTCCTTGCTCCTGCAATAGCTTCAATCGCTGTTCTGGCCCCGGTTACACAGTCTCCTGCTGAGAAAACCAGGGGGTCCTGGGTGGCGCCTGTTTCAGGATCAGCATTAATGTTGTCTTTGGAAGTGACCAGGGAAGGGTTCTGCAAAAAAGAACTTTCCGTCCTCTGTCCTATTGCAGTTATCATGTAGTCGGCGGTAATGACATAGTTTGAACCCTGGACGGGAACAGGCCTTCTCCTTCCCGAAGCATCTGGCTCACCCAGCTCCATTTTTGTGCATTCTACGGCCACACAGCCGTCTTTTTCCTCAATCCTTACCGGAGAGGCCAGGAACCGGAAGTTTACCCCTTCCTGTTTTGCTTCTTCTACCTCAAAGGAGTGTGCGGGCATTTCTTTTTGGGTTCTTCTGTACAGCACCGTAACCTCGCTTGCACCAAACCGCAAACAGGTTCTGGCTGCGTCCATGGCTGTATTTCCACCGCCTGTAACGACTACTTTATTTCCTGAAAGAGCTGGAGCCTGCCCTGCTTCAACCTGGTACAAAAAGTCTATTCCCCCTATTACCTGCTCCAGGTCTTCGCCCTGAATACGCATGGGCGTTGATTTCTGGGCTCCCAGGCCCAGGAACACCGCACTGAATCCCTGTTTTTTTAAGTCTTCAATGTTGAAGTGTTTTCCCAGTTCCATACCGCAGGAAATTTTTACTCCCAGCTTCTGAACAAGTGATATTTCCTTTTCCAGTATTTCACGGGGAAGCCGGTAGCAGGGTATCCCGTAGCGAAGCATTCCTCCCGGTTTGGGGTGTTTTTCAAAGATGGTTACCTGGTATCCCTTCTGTGCCAGATAGTAGGCGGCTGAAAGACCTGCCGGACCGGAGCCCACAACTGCTATCTTTTTGCCCCTGTCCGGTTCTTTTTCAGGCAGATAAGGGCATTCTGAGGAAATATCCCTGTCTGCAGCATACCGTTTCAGGTTGTTTATGGCTACCGGCTCATCCACCCTGTTTCGTCTGCATGCGGTTTCGCAGGGGTGGGGGCATATCCTTCCGATTACCAGGGGAAGTGGGTTTTTTTCTTTTATCAGCTTGACTGCTTCGGTGTACTTGCCTGCATTGACCAGGGCAATGTAGCCCTGGATATCTATCCCTGCCGGGCATTCTCTGCTGCACGGAGCATCGCAGTCACCGAAGTGGTCGGAAGCCAGAAGGACCAGGCTCATGCGCCTGGCTTCTATAACTTCGGGGCTGTCGGTGTCTATAACCATCCCATCTTTCAGCTGAGTGGAGCAGGCGGGCATGTAGGATTTTTCCCCCTCCACCTTTACCAGACAGACCCTGCAGGAGCCGTATGGTTCCAGACGCAGGTCGTGGCACAGGCTGGGGATAAAAATACCCTGGCTGGATGCCGCCTCCAGGATGGTTTGGGAGGTATGTGCCTGGATAGTTTTACCGTTAAGGGTGATGCTAACCCTTCCCATGAACACCTCACTTTATATTCATCTTATGGTACCAGCCTCACATGGGAGAACCGATC
>JBMCUI010000164.1:0-5606 GCA_048622675.1 Spirochaetota bacterium
CATCTGGACGGAGGGCTCAGGCCGGAAACCATAGTGGAACTGGCCGAACAGCACCAGGTCAAACTCCCTTATTCAGATCCCCGGCAGCTGGGCAAATGGTTCCATCACCATTCAGTAAAAGGGAAGCTTTCGGATTATCTTAAAGGCTTTGAGATAACCACCGGGGTAATGCAGACTACCCATGCCCTGTACCGTGTCTCTTACGAAATGATGGAAGACATGAAAAATGACGGAGTGGTCTATGTGGAATCAAGATTCTCCCCGATCTTCCATACCAGGAGAGGGCTCAGCTATGACCAGATAGTAGATGCGGTATTGAGAGGAATGAAGGATGGAAGCAACAATTTCGGAGTGCGTTTCGGTCTGATCATCTGTGCCATGAGAAACATGGCCCCATCCCGGTCATTGGAAATGGCAAAACTTGCTGTTCGCTATCGTAATCAGGGAGCAGTAGGATTTGACCTTGCCGGCGATGAAATAGGATACCCTCCCAAAGATCACCTCAGAGCATTCTACTACATCCAGAGAAACAACTTTTTCATCACCATACATGCAGGTGAAGCTTTTGGTAAAGAGTCCATATGGCAGGCTCTCCAGTTCTGCGGTACTCACAGGATTGGTCACGGGCTTCATCTAAAAGACGACATTATGATATCAAATAATCACATTATCGAAATGGGCAGTCTTGCCCAGTACGTGCTGGACCGAAGAATACCTCTGGAGTTCTGTCTTTCCAGCAATCTTCACATTGGAGCCGTTCCTGACCTGAAGTACCATCCTTTTCACATATTTTTTAGAAACGGGTTCAGGGTTACACTCAATACGGACAACAGACTGATGAGCAGTACTACCCTCACACAGGAGTTTTTCAGAGCAGTAAAACAGTACAACCTGGACCTGCGTGATATTGAAAAACTCTCTCTTAATGCCATGAAGAGCGCCTTTGCCCACTTTCCCTCCAGACTGGATATTATATACAATATTATAAAACCTGGTTATGCCAGGATAAAACAACAGCAGAAAGGAAAAGGAAAAAATGACCTCAGCAAAAGGCAACGAAATTCATGATTACCAAAAATCAAGCAGGAATCAGGAAATGAGGTTTGACGTTTCCGGTATGGGCAACCCTCTGGTGGACCTTCTGGTCTCTGTGGACGACGATTTCATCACCTCAAACCAGCTTGCCAAAGGTATTATGCACCTGATAGAAAAACCTCAGAAGGACAGGCTGGTGGACCAACTTAAAGAAAAAGAAACCCGGTTGGAAGCAGGGGGAGCATGCTTCAATACTGTATCAGCACTCTCACTGCTGGGAGCAGACACTGCTGTTACTGGAAAAATTGGCACCGACGAATTCGGAAATATCTTTGAAAAAAAGCTTACCGGCAAACACGTTTTCTCTTTTCTCAAAAAAGAGTCTGGAGATACAGGAGTAAGCATTGTACTGATAACTCCGGACAAGGAAAGAACCATGAATACCTACCTGGGCAACTGCAGGAAGTTTGCCAGACAGGACGTTCCTTCTGAAATGATACTGAACTCCAGGTACTTCTATTTTACCGGGTACATGTGGGACACCCCCAGCCAGAAAGAAGCCACCAGATATGCTCTGGACCTGGCAAAACAAAACGGGGTACAGATTGTGTTCGATGCAGCAGACCCATTTGCAGTAAAGAGGAACCGGGAAGACTTTCTTCGTCTTATCGAAAATGATGCCGACATTGCCCTGGCCAATGCCCAGGAAGCAGAGCTTTTAACAGGAAAAAATGTTCAGGAAGCAGTAGAAAATATAGGGCAGCTGTGCAGCATCGCAGTGGTAAAAAACGGGGCAGAGGACACCTTTATATGGAGCAGTGACGGACTGACCAGGGTTCCCAGCTTCAGAGGCGATGTACAAGATACTACTGGTGCAGGCGACAACTTTGCAGCAGGATTCATATACGGGCTTTTACAGGGATACCAGCTGCACAAGTGTGGAAAGCTGGCCTCTTTTGTGGCTCTCAAAGCTATCGAAAGAATTGGCTCCCTGGTTCCTGATAATATAAAGGAGCTGGTGGAAGAGATACTGTAGAGGAGGTATGGCCGGGTACCATTGAGTTGCAACAACGAGCCTTCCGGGCATATGCGATGCTTTAGTAATCCATTTTTACGGGATATACTCTCCAGATCGCTTCTGGTAGTACTTGATATTATTTGAAGACAGCCCTACCGGGGTGGCTGCCGCATACAGTGCCGGCATGCCCTGTATTGCGGTACCAAACCGGTTCACCCTGTCTCAGGATTTCAGCAGGGCAGTATGCGTTATAGACAATATGACCAGGGATGCCCGTATAATAGAGCAGAATTAATCCAGATTGAAAAATCGTATTTCATCCAGAAGCAGTTCAGGAGCACCGGTGAAGTCAAAACCTGCATTCACCATACCATTGTCTGAAAAAGCTGTGGGGACCTGGTACGCAGTAGGGGCATTCAGCCTCTGGGGCCTGCTTCCCCTGTACTGGAAAGCTCTGAAGCATGTGCCTGCATCCCAGATACTGGGCCATCGAATATTCTGGTCGTTTGTATTTTCAGTGCTCCTGCTGTTACTGCGGGGCAGGCTCAGGGAGGCCAGGGATATTTTTAGTCATCCCAAAAACAGATGGGGGTGCGTGTTAAGGTCTTTCATACTGGGTGCCAACTGGTTCTTCTACATCTGGGGGGTAAATACAGGTCAGGTGGTGGAGACCAGCATGGGCTATTTCATTAATCCCCTCCTCAGTGTGCTGCTGGGGGTGGTGTTCTTAAGAGAGCGTCTGTCAGCGGGAGAAACTGCTGCAGTGTTTCTGGCATTCTCAGGGGTGCTGTACATGACCCTGGAGTATGGCAGGCTCCCCTGGCTGGCCCTGTGCCTGGCTTTTACCTTTGGAATGTACGGGCTTTTAAGAAAAGTCGCACACGTTGATTCACTGGTCGGACTTTCCGGAGAAACCGCATTTCTCTCTCCTTTTGCCCTGGGCTACCTGTTGAGCCGGGAATTTCAAGGAGCAGGCACCCTTTATGCCCCCCCTTCGGTTACCCATCTGCTCCTGGTGGGCGCCGGAGCGGTGACTGCAGTACCCTTGATATGGTTTGCACACGGCGTGAGGAGAATTCCGCTCTCAATGGTGGGCTTCATCCAGTACCTGGCCCCCACCCTGATGCTCATCCTGGGGGTATTTGCATTCAAAGAACCGTTTACCCCTACCCACCTGGTGAGCTTCAGCTGTATATGGACTGCACTGGCTGTGTATTCCCTGGCAAAGATCCGCCAGGGAAGATAAACCTCAGTAAAGTTAATTTACCCGGAAACTCCGCTGAACTGAAGCTGGTAGAGATGGTAATAGAGACCCCTGCGTTCCAGAAGCCGCTGGTGGCTTCCCTGTTCAGCTATTGTTCCTTCGTCAAGGACAATTATACGGTCTGCCTTCTTGATGGTGGAAAGCCGGTGGGCTATAATTATGGAAGTCCGTCCCCGCACCAGCCAGGAAATGGCATCCTGTACCAATTTTTCTGTTTCGGTATCAATACTGGAAGTTGCTTCATCAAGAACCAGAATGGAGGGATTAAAATACAGGGCCCTGGCAAATGAAATGAGCTGCTGCTGGCCTGCCGAAAAGGTGGCTCCCCGCTCCATAACCAGCTGCTCCTGCCCCAGAGGAAGGCTGTGGATGAACCTGTCCAGGTGCACCGCCCGGCACACCCGGTTGAACCACTCCGCATTATAGGCTGATCCCAGGACCACATTCTCTCTGAGAGTCCTGGAAAAAAGAAAAACGTCCTGCATGACAGTTGCGATGTTTTCTCTGAGTGCCCGGTAGGGTATATGTTTGATGTCTATCCCGTCTATCAGAATTCTTCCCTTCTGAGGTACATAGAACCTGCACAACAGGTTTATTATGGTAGACTTTCCAGCACCTGTTTCACCCACTATGGCCAGGGTATTGTTCGGGGCTACCCTGAATGATACTCCCTTAAGTACCCATTCTCCAGGTTTGTAGCAGAACCACACATTATCGAAAACGACCTCTCCTTTGATTCTTGAAAGGCTGTAATCATATCCTGTATTCTTTTTTCCACTAACCTCCCCGGTTTCATTGGGAGCAGAGCCTGCCGGGATATCAGAGAAATGCCTCCCGGCCGCAGAAGGATGAGAACGGCCGCCGGTACTTTCAATATCCTCCTGCTGCTCTTTTTTTGCCTCTGCACGGAACACTGACAGGATCTTTTCTCCGGAAGCTGTAGCATTCTGCATTATGTCAAACTTTTCTGACAGATGAGCAACCGGTGAAAAAAACTTCTCAATATAGGCGATGAACATTACCAGAATGCCGTATGAAACCTCCCCCTGGGCTATTCCCCTGGCTCCAAAATAAATAACCGCTGCAATGGCAAACCACCGCAGAAACCCTATCAGTGGTCTGAAAACAGCATTTACATAAAGCTGCCGCAGCTGGGCGTGATATACCATATCATTTTTTCGTATAAATTTTTTCAGGTTTTCCAGCTCCCTGGTAAATATCTGGATAATCCGTACACCTGAAATGGTCTCGTTCAAAAAACTGTTAAGCTCTGCTATCCTGGTCCTGATACTCCTGTATGCAGCCCGTACCTTTATTCTGAAAAAAATGATCAGAATGGCTATCAAGGGAAAGGTTACAGCTACGATCAGGGCCAGGTAAAAATCGGCGACAAACATTACTATGGCAATTCCTATCATCATCAATATATCCTGAAAAAACGTAACCACTACCGATGAGAAAAGCTCATTAAGTGTTTCAATGTCATTGGTAACTCTGTTGACCAGCCTGCCCACAGGATTTTTGTCAAAATAGGATATCTCCAGAGAAAGCAGGTGAGCATAAAGGTCCTTTCTCAGGTCACGCATGGCGTACTGTGAGAGCTTCATCAGGATCACAATCTGAACATACGAGGCCCCGAACTGCACCAGCAGAATAGCGATTATCAGGCCCACGTACTGGAATACCATTTTAATATCGTGTCCCCTCAACATGAGCACCTGGTTTATGGTAAACTGCTCCATAGCCTGCGGCTTTACCAGAAAAATATCCCTGCCATAGTTACGTACCTCCCGGGTCCGGATGAGGGAATCCATCTTTTGTTTCAGCTGCCTGTCAAGCCTGGGCGCTTCGATCAGAATAAAGGTCTGTTCAGAAAGGGCCCCGGTGGATGCCAGTTCCTTCTTTTGTTCACCGGAGAGATATTTCAGGTGAGAGCGGAAAATAAAGTACTGTTTCCCGGCAAGGAGCTTTGCACTTTTCAGCTTTTCCAGCGGAAGGTTGTTTTCCTCATCAGCGTTAATCAGGTCTATATTCAATATCCTGCCCTGCTTGAATATATACCGGTCTACTATATGTTTGAGCAGATAAGGAACACTGAGATTTGCACCGGCAATGATAAAAACAAAAAAAAGTGAGCTGAATAGATATCTCTTATAGGCATACACGTACCGGAAGAGCAGCTTCACCACATCCCTGCTGTAAAGCCTTTCATTCCTGTATTCCCCTTCATGTTTCCGTTGATTGTTCAGTGCCATCTTTCCTGTTCCATTTTCTGGTACTGGTAAAGCC
>JBMCUI010000165.1:0-5595 GCA_048622675.1 Spirochaetota bacterium
GTAATGAGCGGTGGCTTTCCACTACCAAGGTGCCTCTTCGTGATAACGAAGGGAATATCACAGGCATTGTGGGTATAGGCCGGGACATCACAGAGCATAAAAAAGCTGATGAGCGGCTCAGGCAGCAGTATAATCGCATGAAACTGCTGAACGATATTACACGCGCTATCAATGAAAAACTTGATCTTGATAGTGTCTTTCGTGTACTGCTTGGTCAGCTTGAAGACCATCTGCCTGTTGATTTTGGGTGCATTGGTCTCTTTGATCCCTCAGGCAAAAACATTGCAGTCCACACTATTGGAACAAAGAGTAAATCCTCTGCCTCCAGAATGGGGATAAAGAATGAATCACAGATTCATCTCGAACAAAATGACCTGCAGAAATGCAGTCATGGTCATCTTGTTTATAAGCCCAATACCAGGAAAACCAGTGCACCGATTACAAAAAAGTTTTTTAATGCAGGTATCCATTCTACAGTAATTGCACCACTGGTTGTGGAGAAAAGAATGCTGGGGGTTTTGATCACCGGACGAGAGGGCAGGGATGCTTTCTCCAGTGGGGAGTGTGAATTTCTGAGGCTGTTATGTGAGCATACTGCACTGGCTGTGCACCAGAAACAACTTTACAGCGAACTGCATAACACTCACCGGGAACTTCAGCAGACCCAGGATGCAATGTTGCAGCAGGCCCGGCTGCGTGCACTGGGGCAGATGGCATCCGGTATAGCCCATGATATCAGCAATTCTCTCTCCCCAATCGTGGGATACCCGGACATACTGCTGGAATCCGAACCAGGTCTGAGTGATCGTGCTAGGAAATATTTAGAAATACTCAAAACAGCCGGTATGGATATTGCAGAAACCGTGGACCGTATGCGAGAGTTCTACCGGATGAGGGACAGTAATGAAAAATTGCTGCCAGTACAGGTAAACAAAGTGATAGGGCAGGCAATTAATTTAACCCGCCCCCGGTGGGAGGACATGCCCCATGAAAAAGGCCTGGCAATTGAAGTAAAGACCGAATTACAGGATAACCTGCCGCCCATAATGGGGATAGAAAGTGATATACGTGAATCACTCACCAACCTGATTATCAACGCAGTTGATGCCATGCCGGAAGGGGGAGCTTTAACCCTGCGCACACGTAAGCGTGCATCTACCATAGTGATCGAAGTCATAGATACAGGAATCGGTATGGACGAGGAGACAGAGCAGCATTGTATGGAGCCATTCTACACTACAAAGAATGAACAAGGAACAGGCCTGGGGCTGGGCATAGTATATGGCATGCTGCAGCGGCATGAAGGAAAAGCAGAAATTGAGAGTGAGCCTGGAAAGGGTACAACCATCAGGCTGTTTTTTCCCATTGGAAAACCTTCAGAAATAAAAGAAAAAGAAAGTCCTGGAAAAGTGCTTCCAGGTCTACGGGTTTTATGCATAGACGATGAGTCCTCTCTGCGAGAATTAATAAAAGAAATTTTGGAGAATATGGGGCATGCGGTCGAGGCGGCCGACGGAGGCAGGGCAGGGATAGATGCCTTTTATTCCGCAAGGAAAGAAAAAAAACCATTTGATGTAATCATTACAGACCTGGGTATGCCCGGTGTGGATGGGCGCAGGGTCCTAAATACAGTTAAGGAGGAATCCTCGGCAACACCGGTGATTCTGCTGACAGGCTGGGGGGAGGGTAAGTACAATGAGGAGGAGGCAACCTGGAAAGCAGATGAAGTATTAGGAAAACCGCCCACCATAAATGATTTAAAGAGGGCACTGCAGAAAGTAATGAAAGCTTCTGATTAACCGGGTGATTTTGTTTGTGCTTTTAAATCCTCACTCATAGTATTATATTATTCCTGCCTTATGTTACGGCCGGTTCACCGGGAAGCACAATAATTAAAAGAGGCAAACATTCCATGCACCCATTTTTTCAAGAACACCGTATGGAACTAGAGGACCATATCAACCGTTTCCTTTCAGAAAAAGAACATGCCCTGGGAGCGGTAAACAGGTGGGGAAAAGATCTGGTGAGGCGCCTGCAGGCATTCACCCTGGGGGGCAAAATGATCCGGGGAGGACTTCTGGTGTTGTCCAGCCTTATGTTCGGCGCTAGACCCACCTCTTCGGTTATCCAGGCTGCTGCAGCCCTGGAGCTGGTGCAGTCCTCGCTTCTCATACATGACGACATTATGGACCGGGACTACACCCGCCGGGGAACAAGCAGCATTTTCTACCAGTACAAAAATACGGGAGAAAAACTGGGGCAGCCGGACCCCTACCATTTCGGTGAAAGTATGGGCATCTGTGCAGGTGACATCGGGTTTTTTCTGGCCTTTGAGATACTCTCAGGTCTGGATGTTGAGCCTGCTGCAACGCAGAACATCATCATGTACTGGAGCCAGGAGCTTTCAGTGGTGGGCCTGGCCCAGATGCAGGACCTTTCATTCAGCCAGCCCGATCAACACATTACTGAAGACCAGGTGGTGGACCTTTACCGGTACAAAACAGCCCGGTATTCGTTCTCTGTTCCCCTGGTTACAGGGGCGATGATTGCAGGTGCTGACCAGTCAGCAAGAGAAACCCTGCACAGCCTCGGAGAGAAGCTGGGGGTCGTTTTCCAGATCAAAGACGATGAGCTGGGGCTGTTCGGCTCAGAAGCGAAAACCGGAAAACCGGTGGGAAGTGACATCAAGGAAGGCAAAAAAACCCTCTATCATCACTATCTTGCAGAAATGGTCCCTGAGGAAGAGCTGAACATCATCGATTCTATTATGAAAAGAAAAGAAATTACCCATTCCGACATGACATCAATCCAGAAAATCATCATAAAAAACGGAGTCCAGGACAGGATACATCAACAGATAACTGCACTGGAAGAAGAAATACGGCCGATGATAAACTCCCTGGAAATAGAAGACAAATACAGAAATATTTTATTGGATGTTTTGAATTACAGCATCAAGCGTAATAAATAATGCGTTGATTGAAATGCCGCATCCCAGTATGCGTAAAAAATCACAGATAGTTAAGGACAGCTGTTTCAGAATTGCTGTTTCAAGTATCTGTAATTAAAAATATCAATCCTCGAGTACAGCAGTACTATGGAAGTTATTGTAGCCAGAACAGCGGGGTTCTGCTCCGGGGTCAAAAGGACAGTCAAGGGAGCAGAAAAAAAGCTTCAGGAACACTCCCGGATATACTGCCTGGGTGATATCATCCACAATCCAGATGTGGTAACCAGCCTGAAAGAACAGGGAATGGTAGTGGTACATGACACCCGACAGGTTCCCCGGGGAAGCAGGTTTGTGGTCCGGTCCCACGGGCTCGACCGCACTGCCCTGCATCAGGCAGAACAAAAAGGGCTGAAAATCCACGATTTCACCTGCCCCAAGGTTAAAAAAATCCATTATCTGGTCCAGGAGCTTACTGAACAGGACAGCTTCATCCATATCATAGGCAACAGAGACCACCCTGAAGTGCAGGCAGTGGTTTCCCTGGCAGGACAAAATTACAGGGTGGTTCAGCATCCGGACGAAGTGGAAACCATGAAAGGATACCGCAGTGTAACCTGCGTGGTGCAGACCACCTTTAATCCCCGGCAATTTCTGGAAATTACAAAAAGGATAGTCTTTCTGAATAAAAAGACAGTTGTTTATAATACTCTGTGCGAGGAAACTATCAACCGCCAGCAGGAGGCTGCAAGCCTGGCAGAACAGGTGGACCTTGTTCTGGTAGTAGGGGGGAAGCATTCAAGCAATACCAGGAGTTTGTACGAGCTGGTCAGGGAGCATACCAGGGCAGTCCACATTGAAAATGCCGGAGACATAAAAAATGAATGGTTTGAACATGCTGCCCGGGTGGGAATAGTAAGCGGGGCCTCCACCCCCAGGCAGGAAGTAGAGAGGGTTTATTATCACCTGACCAACTCTACGTTATGTCAGTAGGGCTCAGCCTTCCGGATTCAACACTGAATACGAATTTGTCACCCCGGTAGTAGCTCTGGAGGAGCTCAACGGTAATATTGTTTTTGTCGTAGGTAATGGATTCCTGAAACATGGCAGGAAAGCCCGGCTCAACCCCCAGAAGTTCAGCATCCTTATCTGGAAGCTCAATTGCTCGAAGCCTCTGCACCGATCTCTCGAAGGTTACATTGAAGTTTTCAATCAGCAGTTTGTACAGGGAGTCCGGTATATGCATAGACAAAATATTCCGGTATTCCCGGAAGGAAAGATAGCTTCTTTCTATTACCAGGGGAATGTCATTGCCGTAACGGACCCTCTTTATTTGAATGGCCCTTTTATCGCTTCCCAGCATCAATTTCTGGGCCATTTCGCTGTCTGCAGTGATCACTTTCTTGGATATAATATGGGTTTTGATCCTGATGTTAAGTCTGGAAAACTCATAGGTTAGACTGGTTATGTGCTCCAGTGGATATTTGACTTTATTGTCGGTTTTGGACTTTACAAAAGTCCCTACCCCGTTTTTCTTTACCACCAGCCCCTCATTTACCAGCTGCAGAATGGCCTGCCTTACTGTATTCCGGTTGAGATGAAACATCTGGGAGAGCTCTGTTTCTGAAGGAAGCCTTTCGTCCACACCGTACCGGCCCTTCTCAATCATCCCTTTCAGCCATTCACTGAGCTGCAGATACTTGGGAAGAGAGCCCTTTTCCTTGATAATTTCCGGCATTGATGATAACCCTTAACTTGGTTTTACTACTTATTAATCGATAAAAAGCAACACCTATCACTAATACCACAAAAATTGTAATGTAATATTTTACTTATGTCCATCTTTTTATAACAATCTGTAGGGTATTCCTACCAGCAGGGTGTAAGAGATGTGGTCTATGTCCGCCGGGACAGCCGCATCTTCCTCAGTATAGCACTTTGCTATACAGATGTCTAGACATCAATTGAAAATAAATTTCCCCTCCAATTCGGAGCTCCCTTGCAGGGGCTAAATTTTTATACCATAGTTGTCTCTTGCATACTGAATATTGCTTAGGGCATTCTCATACTTTACTCTGCCATAGTTGTAGTAATCAAAATCAATCTTCGAAATATTTAATTGTATGAGACTCCATAAAAACCAGAATATATCCGGAAAAGGTTTAAACAGATCAGTCATGTATATATTATAGTCCATATTTTTCCCTTCCCAGTATATCTCCAGTAAATTTCTCTCTACATCTCTGGGCACCAGTATTTCCTGAAACATATCGGCAACCTCATAATAGCATGTATTCATGCCGGCATATTCCCAGTCAATTAGATACATCTCTTCGGGATATTTTTCTCTGTCATTAGTCAGCATAAAATTATCCGCCAGTAGATCATTGTGGCATAGAACAAAATCATCTTTTTTTACAGAAGCTTTATTGTAGATTCTTTCTAAGTCATTTATAGTACCCGAAATATCGAACTCTGGATAATCTCTATTAATACTTCCGAGGATCTCATATAATTTTTTAACCTCTACCAGTGGATCGAATACTTTTGATACCTCAATTCTGCTTGTATGAAGTATCTTAATGGGACGAATTATTTTCTGCCATAGATTTTCTTTTAAAAAATCAGGATTTTTCAGGGTGTAAGCT
>JBMCUI010000166.1:0-5562 GCA_048622675.1 Spirochaetota bacterium
AGGCTGAAGTACTACGACCAGGCCCAGCTGCTCAAAGAGAGGGATGCCTACGACAAGCAGATGGAGGAGTTTACCAAGGAAATAGGACACCTGTGGGATGTCATAGAGATAGTCTATGAGGATGATAAGTCCTTCCTTAGGGTAACCGATTTTGATGACCTTGCAAAGAAAGCCAAAAACAAAATCAAAAGAAGAATTAAAAGCAAGACCGGTGATCCATTGTATGAGGACATGAAGAAAAACTGGAATGAGATCATGTACCTCAAGCCTGAAGATACCGATGTAGAGAAGCTTAACCGCACCTACACGTACCATAAAACACTTATGAAAAAGATGCTCAGGAAGTCCAGAGATAAGGTTCAAACCATATTTGGATACCGCAATCCCAGAACCAGGGTAATACTCGATGAAAGGGTCGATCACCTGGAAAAGGAGTTTGAGTCCTTTGATTACCTGATCAATCCCTATCACATACAGCCAGGTCTGATACTGGATGTGGACATATCCAGCATAAAAAGAAAGAAGTTCACCCTGAACGGTATGGCCAATGTGCTGAATGAATTCCTGCATGGAGTGTCAAAGGGGTTCCAGGATGCAGCTTTTGCTGCATTTACCAGAAGGCGCTCCACCCTTAGGGAAGATATCGGCCAGAGCTTCGCTGCTCCTGAATCTACAGCTGGACGCACCAGCTATTCAGAGGCAATGTGGGAAGAAAGGGGAAAAAGCGAAAAAGAACCAGGAGTAAAAGGCCAGGCTGATGTCACTCCTCCCAAAAAGAAGAAAAAGGGGAAATCCGATATGGATGACCTGAAAGAGTTGTAAAAGCTGTATTTTAATTTTCCGGAACCAAACAAACAATAAATGCCGGCCTGTTGCACCACAACACCAGGCCGGTAAGATTTTACACATAACCAGATTACTGCTAAACTATTTAAAATAAAAAAAAGCAAACCGGTGGTACTATGGAAAACAAATTAAACCTGCTTTCTTCCAAAGAGGGTTTCAACACAGCGCTCAGACATTTTAAAACTGTTACCGGATATCTTTCCCAGATTGCCGATGGGACCAACCCTGCAGATCTGATAAACCAGTCCCTTCAAAGTGGAGAAATACAACGATACCAGGTCAAGTCTATTCTCAATGCACTGGTGGTGGACAAGTTCAATTATGCCTTCCAGTCCCATAACCTCAAAGAAAATGTAGAAAACCCGGAGGAAGTGGTACGGGTAGTTTCACAGTGGGGCAGTCTCCACCTGATGGTAGCCTACTACCATCCACAGGCTGGGGTGTATGTGATAAACCCCAAAAAACGCTCCTCCTGGGAGGAAATAATCCCTCTGCTTAAAGACGAATTGATGGTAGTATATTCGGGTCCTGCAGGTGATGGGCTTGAAAGCAGAATACTTCAGCAATCTATACATGATTTTTTAGCTCTCCTGTACGGGAATAAGCCCAAACCTGTAAAAGAATACCGTGGTTCAGCAGAAGCACCGGCAAAAACTGAAGAAAAATCCTATGCGCAAGCCGAACACAAACCCCAGGCAGCGGTAAGAAGGGTGACACCAAGGTATTCAGTACAGGTGACAAATGAACTTTTTCACAATGGAAATGTAGAGGCATGGAAAAAGATAGTGGAAAGCTATAAAGCGAAACACCCGGACCTGGATGTTTTAATATGGTACGAGAACGAGAGAATAAACGATATAAATGCCCTTTTTAAATGGGGAAAAGTCAAACATGGAGGACTGATTTTTTTCAGTGTAGCTGGTGAAAACATTAAAGACGTATCAAAGCTCCAGCGCTACTTATTCGAAGGGGCAAGTCCTCGTTTTGAAGTATTTCTCAAAGCAGGAGTGGGAAGGGTTCTGGACCTGTTCTGAGATATCAAAATAAAAAATCTTAAAAATCAGGGAATTATAATGAATACATGCTACCCTTTCAGCAGTACAGAGTACTTCGAAGACCCGGAAGTTCAGGAGCACACAGGAATTCGGGGAAAAAGGATCATGGAGCTTGCTTCCCTGGGTGCTCCCATTCTCCCCGGTTTTATCATTCCCAATGAAACTGTGGGGGAAATCACCACCGATGCACAAAAAGCTAAAAAAATTCTCATTGACCCTATTACAAAAATAGAAAGGATTACCGGTAAAAGATACAATGATGAAAAAAACCCCCTTCTGATAAAGGTGGTGGAAAGCCCCAAACTCAATATGATCAAAGCATTTTCAATACATAATATCGGACTGGGTGACAAAACCATAGGGGGCTTCGGTACTTTTGTGGGTGAGGATTTTGCATATCATGAATACAGGAATGTATTCATAAAACTGGTGGAACTAGAAGAGCTCACCGGTGTTGATTCCCACAGGCTTGACAAAATCAAAAAATTTTCAAACAGTCTGAAGTCATCCAAAAAGCAGTCCAAAGTAAAACAAATAATTGAAGAGCATAAGGGGCTGTACCCCCCGGAAGTATTCACCAATGCATATGACCAGCTTTTCTATGTCATGGGCCTGTTCAGTAACTTTTTCAAAAACAACAGCAGCAATATTGACTCTGCCATACTGGTACAGGCCATGACCTTTGGAAATTACGGGGAGCAGAGTTATTTTGGAAGCTATTTTACCAGAAATATTATTACCGGTGAAAAAAAGATAACTGGCAGCTATTTTGTAAATGCTTTTGACGCAACCGAAGTCAAGGGCAAGCCCATCCAGAAGATAGATGGGAACTACCGGAAAGAGCTGGAAAAATTATCCGTAGAAATGGAAAAACATTTCCGTGAAATCCGGCAGATACGCTTCACTGTAGAAAACGGCAGGCTTTGGGTTATAGACCAGGTGCCTGTGCCCAACAAGTCTACTCAGGCTGAAATAAAAACGCTTCTGGACTTGAGAGAACAGAACATTGTAGATGACACCCATGTTATAACCGCCATTAAACCAGGAAGACTATCAGAGCTTCTTCACTCTGTAATAGACATCGATAATGCTGAAAAGTTTCCAAAAACCCCAGGAGGCATAGCAGGGTCTGTAGGGGCGGCTATTGGTAAAGTTTATTTCTCCACTGAAGAGCTGCTCAAGGCGTACAAGAGAGCATGTCAGGCCAACCAGGATACCAACTTCATTTTGGTAATGCCTGCAACTTTTGCTGAAGATGTAAAGGCCATAGAGATTGCAAAAGGGGTCCTTACCAGCGAAGGTGGATATGCTTCCCATGCTCCGGTGGTAGCCCGAAGTCTGGGAAAAGTCTCTCTGGTCTACCCTGAAATTAAGTTCGAAGACAAGTCTGTTAAAATTGGAAACAGGACCATTAAAGAGGGAGATTACCTGACCCTCAATGTACCCTACTATGATACACCTGCGATCTACTTTGGAAAAGCAGACCTGGTGGAGCCTGCTCCCGAGGGAAGCGGGCTTATGGAGTTTCTGGAAATTGTAGAAAAATACATAACCGACCTGGACGTCCATGCCAATGCAGACCAGCCCAGAGATGCCAAGCTTGCAAGGATGTTCAAGGCAAAGGGCATAGGTCTCTGCAGGACCGAGCACATGTTTTTTCAGGAAAACCGGATCAATACCTTCAGGTCAATGGTCATTGCTGGAGGCAAAGAAGACCGGGAGAAAGCACTGGCGGAACTTGAGGAAATGCAGGTAGCTGATTTCTACAAGCTGTTCAAAATAATGGAAAGCTACCCTGTTACCATACGGCTTCTGGATGCACCCCTGCACGAGTTTCTGCCCCATACCAAAGAAGGGATGTCCGAATTCATAGCCTACATGAGAAAAAAATATCCCGGGCTGGGCGAAGCAGAAATAAGACTGCAGTGTGATATGCTTAAAGAGTTCAACCCCATGCTGGGGCACAGAGGCATCAGGATAGCTATTTCCTACCCTGAAATATACAACATGCAGGCTAGAGCCATATTCAGGGCCGCCTACAGTCTTAAAAATGAGGGCATAGAAGTAAAGCCTGAGATAATGATCCCCCTGGTAATGAGCATTTCTGAAATAAAAACTATAAGAAACGGAAAAAAGATTGAAGGCAAATCCATTACCGGAATAAGGGAGATCGAACAAACGGTAAGAGAGAGCTTTAAAGCAGGCCCCATTGAGTACAAGGTGGGGACCATGATCGAGCTTCCTGCAGCCGCCCTCCAGGCGGACAAAATAGCCAGGTATGCAGAATTCTTCAGCTTCGGAACCAATGACCTTACCCAGACAACCAACGGACTGTCCAGGGATGATTTTAATTCCTTTTTCAGTGATTACAATGAGTTTGACATACTTGAGGAAAACCCTTTCAAAGTACTGGTGGACCAGGTAAAGGAACTTATTGATGTGGCTGCCCAAAGGGGAAAACTTACCCGTCCGGACATGGTTATGGGTATGTGCGGTGAACATGGGGCTGAACCTGCAAACATCCCCTTTGTCAAACAGTGCGGACTGGATTATGTTTCCTGTTCACCTTACAGTATACCTATAGCCAAGCTGGCCATTGCTCAGCTGAATTTGTCCAAGTAAACTGCATTAATACCTCATTTCCTTTAAAAGCTCAACAACCCTGGAAAAAAGCTCCAGCAGGTACATTTTGAGCACTGTTTCAGACACCCAGCTGCTCTGGTAATACTTGGAAATTACCATCATATACTGCTGATGGCTTTGACGGAGCCTTTGATAAAAACTACCGTTTCTCACCTGTATCAGCATATCACCAAAAAAGACATCTTTTATAGCATAATCCAGGTCAAGGCTTGCGTGGTAATAGTGGGGGTAGGCCTTGTTTTCATACGTCGAACCGGGCCTGTGGGACTTCTGGATAAGCATGTTCCTGTAAAAAGCCTTTGAAAACTCGGTAAAAGTATCCAGGTTTTTTATCTGGTTTTCGGTGCTGGCCCCGTGTCTCAGACTTTCCATTTCTTCTATACCTCTGCACAGGTGTTTCAGTGAATCACGATACCTGATTCGCCTTATTCCTTCTTTTCGCAGGTGGACGTTCTCCAGCCCATACTGGTAGTAGGTGTATATCCCCTGCAGGATATGGTTCATGGCCTGGTTGAACCTCCCCTGAAATACCCTTCTGTATTTCTCCTGTACAGATATCCGTGCCTGCCGGGCTGAACTGGTAAGGTGAAGGGCGGCCATTTCATAGGCCTGGTTAAGCTGGGTCATCATTCGGTGGGCCCAGGATTCCTTTCCTCTGTTGGAATCGGGATGGTACCTTTTTGCCAGTCTTCTAAAGGAGAGGTTCAGATCCTTCAGAGTATAATTATGGTCAAGTTCAAGCAGGTGTAGAGCATCCTGTATTTCCATACTCTTATAATGGAGATTCTCAGGGACCTAGTCAAATAAAATTGACACCATTTCGGGCATCGCTTATAATTAGGGGTAAATCATCGGAACAACGGAAGGAGGAAAGCCTTATGGCTGTAGTGAAAGAGCTCTTCAGTGCTTATTACAACAACCAGCTCCCCACGGATGGTGGATATATACTCTGCTCTTATTTTGACCCGCTCTCCGCCTACACCCGCTATGAAATAACATCATACAACAACGTTAAGGA
>JBMCUI010000167.1:0-5490 GCA_048622675.1 Spirochaetota bacterium
ATCCTGAAATTCATCCACCAGGATATAGCTGACTCCGTCCTTCAGGTAGGTGAGCAGTTTTCGATTTTGGCTCAGTCCCCGGACCAGTTTGAATATAAGGTCACCGAAATCAAGCAGCTTTTCTTTTTGCAGGGTTTTTTCGTATTTTTGGTAGATTTCATAAAATTCCTGGTCCGTGGAAAACTCCTCCCTGTAGGCCTGGTCTGCATCATAAAGCCGGTCCTTGGCCCGGTTGATAAGGTGAACGTATTGTTCAGGCCTATAGGTCTCTTTGTCCAGCTTAAGAGCTTCTATTATCTCTCTGACAGCTCTGGTCTGGTCCTGCTGGTCTATAATGGTGAAACGGGGGTCTACTCCCAGCGATTCTCCAAAACCTCTGAGCATCCTGGCAGCAAACGAGTGAAATGTTTTTATCATTATATTTGTTGTTTCTCCCAGAAGCTGGTCCACCCTTTCCTTCATTTCTCCGGCAGCTTTGTTGGTAAAGGTAACCGCAAGTATACTGCGGGGATCAAGACCACATTCTGAGATCAAATAAATTATTTTATAGGTAATAACTCTGGTTTTCCCACTCCCAGCGCCTGCCAGGACCAACAGTGGCGAGTCCGTATAAAAGACCGCCTCCAGCTGGGATGGGTTCAGGTTTTTTCTGTAAATATCCCTGCTCATGGTGGTTATAATATATTGTGTAATCAACAAATCTCCAAAAAAATAGCTTAAAAAATCCTGGATACCTCATGAAAAATACTAAACCGTATGACCTGGAGCAAGGCATTGGAAACCACTCCGGAAAGAAGATCGTCAGCCATAACCCCTACTCCCCCTGCTAAACTCTGGAGGTTTTTAACAGGGGGAGGTTTAATAATATCCAATGCCCTGAAAATAAAAAAACCTGCAATGTAATACACCAACCCCTGGGTTCCCCAGGTAAAAGAAAAACCAAGGTACACCACCAGCATTCCTGCTATCTCATCTATAACAATCTTTGAAGAGTCTTTTTGCTGGTAAATGTATTTTTCTGCATAATCAGCCGCAAAAAAACCGCCCAGAATGATGACTGCAGTCAATACAGGATAGTAAAGGGGGTGGTAGAAAAAAACCCATATTAGGCTTGCCAGAAACGAAGCTACGGTACCTTCCGCTCTGGGTATATAGCCTGTATAGAATCCTGTTGCCAGAAGCTTGATTACCTTTTTCATTGTCTGATTTTTAAAAGGCTGCCGGGTTACTTCAGCCTTGTCTCAATTTCATCAATTTTTTTGGAAAGGCTGAGTACAGCAGTAATAAAGAACACATTGGTAATTTTTCTGCGTTTTGCTGAGGTCCTGCCTCCAATTCTATCAACGATTTTCCTTATACTTTCTTTTTCTCTTCGGTACTGCTCAACTTCCTGTTCAATGGACACAGAGTCCATCTCAGACATACGGTATCTCCTTATTATTGTTTTCTGGAAGAAAAAAGGTGTCTGTTTTTTAATGTATATTGTACCATTGAAAAAAAGGCAAGGACTGCAGATACACATACCAGAACCAGAGGCAGGTTTACCATTACAACGGCCAGTGTATTTCCTGAAACAGACGACCAGAAAGACATACCCTGTTCATACCCTGACATTGGGCCTGCTGGCAGGTTTATTTTGTACACAAGCAGTATTATGAGAATAATGGATATGGTGAACATCTGGAAAGCGGTTTTTATCTTTCCTGAATATTCTGTTTTCATAGGCTTATTCCTGTTCAGCCCAACAATCCTCATCAATGTAACAAAAATCTCCCGGAGCAAAATTACTGCAACTATCCAGAATGCAACCCGTACCACAGGCATTAAAGCAAATGAAATGAAAGCTGCTCCAACCAGGATTTTATCAGCAAGAGGGTCAGCAAACTCACCAAACCTGGTGTGTATGCCCAGTCTTCGGGCACATAATCCGTCAAAATAGTCGCTGAGTGCAGCAAAACCGAAAAGAACCAGTGCCGCCCAACCTGAGGCTGCCCCCTCGCCAAGGGCTGCCATAATAAAAAAGGGAACCACCACCACCCTCAGGATGGTCAATACGTTGGAAATATGGTACATAAACCATCGGTTTTTTGCCATGTATACTCAACACCCTGAACAAATTGTATTACCGATGCAAACTGATCTTCTTAATCAAGATCAAGGCAATTTGATATATCAGCCTTCAACGGCAAGACTGAGAAGGGTCTGGGATTTTTTAATCTCATCTTCCAGCTGTTTTGAAAGCCCGATGACATCTTCAAAATCAAGGGGCAGCCTGGTAAAAAGCTCACTGCCCAGTTGTGGTTTATAACTTTTACCATCTCCGTTGCTTCCAATTCCAATCACCCTTACCGCAACATCAGCTGTACGAATATAATCAACTGATACATCTGTTGAAACAGAAAGTCCCTGTCTGTGTTGGGGCTCCTGATGGTGGTGCTTTATGGTTGCTATAACATGTATGGGAAGCTTCCAGGTTCTGGCAATCCATTCTCCAATCATGGTATGGTTGACATCGTACAGCATATTCTCTGCTTCAAAAAATGAAATATTGTTTTTATTGGCAGTATTCAGTACTTCCCTGAACTCTTCGTGCAGGTAGCCATCCATAAATACCTTGCCTATATCATGAAGAAGTCCAGCTGTAAAAACATCCTCTTTAAAGGTATACATGCATTCTTTTGAAATTTTCATGCTCATTATGGCCACTGCTATAGAGTGCATCCAGAACCTGGTCCTGTCAAAAGCACTTTTTTTATTTCTGAGTGCATCAAAAACACTGATTGTCATTACTATATAGGAAACATTTTTATAACCAAGCAGTGAAATAGCCTGAGAGATATTTGTAACCCTCTGGGGGAGGCTGTACTGGGAGGAGTTCGCAAGAGCCAGAATCTTGGCAGTAATGCTCTGGTCACATTCAATGATTTTTGCCAGGTCCGAGGTGCTGGAGGTAGGGTCATTCAAAACAGCATTTACCTTATTTGCCACCACTGACAGAGTGGGAAGCTCTTTTACCCTTTCCATGGTTTTTTTTATTTTGCTTAACCTCATGAGCTTATTCCCCTTCCCTGAACTCAACAGCCACCATGGCCAGATCATCATAAAATTTACTTTTGCACATAAAGTCCTTTACATCCCCAATTATGCACTCCAGCATAGAGTTAATATTCTGGTTCTTATGTTTGTCAAAACTGGTCACAAGCCTTTTGGTACCAAACTGCCTGTTTTGTTGTTCGGAGTAAGCTTCAATTATGCCATCAGTATATATCAGGTACCGGTCTCCCCCCAGAAAATCTGTTGTTTTATCTGTGTACTCCGCCCCTTCAAACATTCCTAAAAAAAACCCCTCTGATGAAAGGAAGTCCAGCTGATTTTTACGTTTATGAAAGACCAGGGGCCTGGGATGGCCGGCCCCGCTGTAAGTTACCTTTTTATTCACAGGGTCAAATACAGCGTAAAAAGCAGTCACATAGTCCCCGGTCTGAATTACCCTGCAGTACTCCTGATTGATTTGGTCCAGCACCTTTGCAGGAGAATCTACTTCTGCAGCAAAATTATTGAATGAAATCTTAAGCATGGCAGCTATAAATGCAGAGGATACTCCATGCCCTGAAACATCCGCCACGAGCACCCCTTTTTTGTTCTCAGGCAACTCAATAACATCGTAGTAGTCTCCACCCACCATTCCCATTGGTTCATAGTGAAAAGCAAAATCCAGATATTGTTGCTCCGGTACTCCGGAAGGAACCAGAGACTTCTGGAGTACAGCTGCCAGCTCAAGTTCTTTTATGAGTTTCTTGTTGATTTCCTCGAGCTTCTGATTGGTCATCTCCAGCTTTTTTAATGCAACCTCCAGGTGAATTGAACTATTTTCATCCTGTTCCATGCCTCTGTTTTCAAATGTATTAATTTTCCGGTTCAACTTTTCAATTTCCTGCCTGTAGGATTCCAGATGCTGAAGGTCTCTGGCCATTATCAACCATTCCTCGCGAGTTCTTTCAACAGTTATAGGAATTATGGTGACCGTAAAGGAGTGAGAGTTCCCCTTCTGCAGCTTCCCTTCCATGTTTGCTGATTGGACAATAGCAAACCCATCAGAGTGTTCAAGGTACTGGTCAATGCTTTCAAAAATGTTTTCTATTTCTTCTCCCTGAATGTTGGAACCAAACATTAAAAGAGCCTTATCATTGGCCCTCACCACCTGAGCGTTCTCATTTACAATCACAACCGGGTCTGAGGAGTACTTGAAAAGATACTCAAACCTGTTTTTATAACCACCATCCCTGCCCAGTTTCTTTTTCATTTTGGTGCCTTTTATCCCGGAGGAGTTGGTCTCCCCTGCACATACGCCCTGAAATACTACTGGTTTACCATATAGGGTGGTTTTTTCCCTTCCAGGGCATTAACCAGGTTTTCTGCTGCCATAAACCCCATTTTATTCCTGGATTCATAGGTAGCACTTCCAATATGGGGCAAAACCACCACATTGGGGAGCTGCAACAGTTTTTCTTCTATACCTGGTTCATTTTCGAAAACATCAAGACCCGCACATGCTATTTTCCCCTGCTCCAAAGCCTCTGCCAGCGCTTTTTCATCAATAACCGCACCACGGGATGTATTCACCAGTACTGCTGTGGTTTTCATCAGCTCAAACTCTTTCTTTCCTAAAAGATGGTATGTATCCGGTGTCAGCCTGGGATTTACACTGATAAAATCAGAGACCTTCAGGAGGTTTTGAAGCGATACATAGTCAGCCTCAACTTCTTTCTCAAACTCGGGTTTTCTGGTTGGAGAGAAATAAACGATCCTGGTTTTGAAAGCTTTCAGTCTTCTGGCAACTTCCCGACCTATTCGCCCGGCTCCTATAATCCCGCACACTTTTCCAGCAAGCTGGTAGCCAAGAAACAAAAGGGGGGCCCATCCTGAAAAACGGCCCTGAAGGGTAAAACCATGGGCTTCAACAATTCTCCTTGCAGCTGCAAGCACTAGGGCCACTGTAAGCTCAGCAGTAGCATCTGTAAGCACTCCCGGGGTATTTGTTACTACTATACCTTTAGCAGAAGCATAGTCTACATCAATATTATCATAGCCGACCGCATAGTTGGATATCACCCTCAGGCGACCCGAAGCATCAATAACTTCTCTGTCAATCCGGTCATTGAGCATGCACAGCACACCATCTGTGTTTCTGAGCCGGTCTTTCAGCTCTTGGGGAAGCAGACTACCATCCTTTTCATTTACATTTACTTCCTCCACCCTCTGGAACAGGTATTCCATCGGCTGATGAGGAATTCTTTTGGTTACCAGTACCCTGGCCTTAATTTTCATAACAATATTCACCAACCAACTTTTTACTCTTCGTCCTTGTATTCATAATCCGGGAACTCATAGTAGCACTCCGGGTACCGCCAGTCGGATACTTCCAGAATATTTCCGCATCGGGGGCACTTTATCTGTTTTTCTGTGGTTTGTTCGGCTGAAGTTTCTGGG
>JBMCUI010000168.1:0-5443 GCA_048622675.1 Spirochaetota bacterium
GGCCTGAGCCTGTATATTTCCTATCAGCTATAAAAAACAATCTGAAAATTATCCTGTTGCATCATTACACATAAAATCCAGTATGCTTCACAGCTGTTCCTTTTGTTTAACATCCAGCGCACACATACACGCACAGAACGAAACCATACAGGAATAATATAATAATCAATAAAATGCGGAAAAGAAGAAGGCATATCAACACGAAATCAATAAAATATCTTGGCATTTCAGCCCTGAACATACTCATACTCACCGTATTGTTGACAGGCTGCCAGAGCTACCCCAAACCAGTGGAGCTTACCCCGTCTCAATATCCAGAACCGGCTGAACCAGCACCGGAGATACTTTTAGGTCCGGGGGATGAGCTGGACATCAGGTTCTTCTACAACCCGGGGCTCAACACCCTGCAGACCATCCGCCCTGATGGAAAAATCGCGCTGCAGCTGGTAGGCGAAGTTACAGCCCAGGGCAAAACACCCCAACAGCTGAGGCAGGAGCTGTACAACAAGTATACCGCCTATGTGTCCCAGCTCGATGTAACGGTAATTGTCAGGTCCTTCGGCAGCAGGCGGGTATATGTGGGAGGCCAGGTAAATACTCCGGGGGTCATTCCCATGCCGGGGCAGTTGACTGCAGTGGAGGCAGTTATGCTTGCCGGTGGGGTGGATGTTGCCAGCGGCAAGTACAGTACGGTCTTGGTCATCCGTCGTTCCGAAGAGGGGTGGAAAGGGTATAAGCTTGACTTAAAAGAGGTTGTTTCAGGAAAGGGCGTACACCCCTTCTATCTTCAGCCCCTTGATATTGTGTACGTGCCGGAGACCAGCATCTCCCGGGTCAACAGGTGGATTGACCAGCACATCGGGTCAATACTGCCTGAAGTGGGGTTCACTTACAATATTAACCCCGAAGGGGAAAACACCTATGATATGAATTTTGGATATACATTCGGGGGGTAGAGGTAAAAACAATGGCAGAACAACAGCAGCAGTCTTCAATGAATATGCGTGATATTTTCAACACCCTGTTCAGGCACAAATGGCTGGTCATTATATGCTTTCTGCTCGGCACCCTGGGCTCTGTATTTTATCTCCTTTATTTGCCTGAAACATATGTGTCCAATGCCAAAATATACGTGTCCAGCGGGCAGAGTAACCCCATGGAAATGCTCACCGGTGTACCTGCTTCCAGTGAAATTAACACAGAAGTGGAGATCCTCAGGAGCAGGGGGTTTGCCGAAAAAGTGGTAGATGAAATAGGCCCTGAAAACATACTCTATGTCCCGGAGGTGCAGGACAACTTTTTAATCAGGTCCGTGAAAGAATCAGAGGTTCTCAAAAAGCTGAACCTGGCTCTGGTCAATGGTCAAATACAGGAAGACGCCGTCGATCCTGTTGCCTACAGGGAAAAGGCCGTAAAGGTATTTATTAATACACTTGAAACGGGAATTGTTCCGCGCAGCAATATAATCAATCTTGCATATTATGCAGCAACACCCCACCTTGCCCGGGATATTCTTTCCGAAGTGGTCAGCCTGTACACCGAAAAGCATATTGATGTACACACCTCGGCAGTGTCCCTTGAGTTTATCTCCCGGGAGACAGAAAGACTGGCACAGGAGCTCAAAGCAAGTGAGAACGAGCTAAGGAATTACCAGGAACAGTTCAACATCATTTCATTTCCAGAGCAGCAGACTATTCTGCTCGATCGTATATCAGCAATAGAGTCCTCGATCGAAGAAACAGAAACGCTAATTATATCCTCACAGGCAGCTATAGAGAAAATGCACTCAGATATCGAGATGCGCGGACAGCTCAAGGAGGAGGAGGTAAGACTTGCCTCATTGCAGGCAAGGCTGATTCCACTAAAGGAAAGGCTGAGTGCAGAACGGGAAAAACTCAAAAGACTGCGTGGCAGTGAGCAGGAGTATACACTGCTTCAGAATAGAGTGTCCAATCTGAGGCAGAATTACAGCAGGTACCGAGAGAGCCTGGAGCAGGCACGGATTGCCCAGACACTGGAAAACCAGAAAATATCCAACGTCAGTGTGATGCAGCAGCCTACCCTGGTGCTGGAGCCGGTCACCCAGGAGAGAAAAAAGAAGTTTGCCCTGGGGCTGTTTCTGGGGATTGTTGGCGGAGTGGGGCTGGCGTTTGTGCTGGACTACTTCAATCACAAGATAAAAAGCAAAGAGGAGCTGGCCCGAATACTGGGGCTGAAAAACGTCTCAGCCATCCCCCGGATAAACCACCGGGAAATGGCACGGCTGCTCAAGAGGAAGTGGAAAAAAGGTATTAAAAATACCTCCCTGGTCCCCAAAAAACTCTCAAAAAACGTTACGGTGTGGCTCTACCTCAACCAGGAAGTGCATGACTGCTTTGAAAAACTGAGGAACGATCTTTACAAGAAGATTCAGGCACGGGAAGGTGATAGATCAAAGCCTGCCCCGTATGTACTGGCGGTTCTAAGCACCTACAGAGGTGAAGGGGTAACCTCAGTGGCCACCGGCATTGCCTATGCTCTGGCAATGGCTGACGGTGACAACATTCTGCTGGTTGACTCAAACAACCACTACCCCGACCAGGAGAAGGTGTTCGGGGCAAACAGGCCGCCGGGACTGTACGAGATGTCAGTGCAGGGCCAGGCGCAGCAGATGAACAATAAAAAAGAAATAGAGATGTTTCAGAACATGGAGATGAGTAAGCAGATGGGCGCCATGAGCAGCTCTGAGAGAGTGGGCAGGCTGCTTCCAAGTGTCCAGCGTCTGAATTACAAGCTCATAGTTATGGACAGCCCGTCCATCAACGAAAGTGCCGCAGCTGTCAAATCCGCTGCTCTGGCTGACGGGGTTATGTTGGTAGTAGAGTCGGAAAGGGTGCGGCGTGAGGTGGTGCAGTATGTAAAAGAGCAGCTCGATGAGGCAGGAGCCCACCTTGCAGGTGCAATTCTCAACAAGCGGCGCTTGTACATACCCAAATTTTTCTATAAACGGATGTAATACAAAATAGAGGTGATATGTTCATGAATTACAGAAACAGCCTCAATACCTGCAGCAAAGAGGTGTTTCATATTATCATGCAGCGGGAGCGTTCGCGTGCCGACAGGAACGGCCATCCCCTTACCCTGGTGCTCTTCGATCTAGAAGACGGCACCAAAAACCGGTCAACAAGCAACCTGGTTGGTGCTCTGAAGACGCGCCTTCGAACAATTGACCGTTTCGGGTTCTACAGCAGTTCACAGATCGGGGTCATACTACCCAACACCTCTTATAATGGGGGGACAATACTGGCAAAAGATATATGCAACAGAGTCATGACAAAGCAAAAAATACTCCCCCAGTATCGGATCTTTACCTATCCTGATAAATGGCTCATCGATATTACCTCCCTCAGAGAGAAAAAGATAACAAATGAAACCACCAGACCACGTTTCATCGATGGTTCTGCGCCTCACTTCGTTAAAAATATCCCTTTCTGGAAAAGGCTTATGGATATTGTGGGAGCTTCAGTATTTTTTATTCTGTCATTACCGTGCTTTATCTTCATCCCGTTACTGATAAAACTCACCTCCAGAGGCCCGATTTTTTTCAAGCAGGAGAGAGTGGGCCAGGGGGGACGGTTGTTTACCTTCCTCAAGTTCCGCACCATGTATATGAAAAATAAACAGTCCGTGCACATCGACTATTTAACAGAGCTCATCAAATCAGACAAACCCATGACCAAGCTCGACAGCAGCAATGACCCCCGCATCATTCCCCTGGGCAGGTTCATACGGAAGTCCTGCATTGATGAGATACCCCAGCTGTTCAATGTGTTAAAGGGCGATATGAGTCTGGTGGGTCCCAGGCCGTGTCTGCCCTACGAGGTGAAAGAATATTTAAAGTGGCACCGGTACAGGATGGATGTACGTCCGGGTATGACCGGGCTGTGGCAGGTGAGCGGAAAAAACCGCCTCACCTTTCAAGAGATGATACGCCTTGATATACTGTATGCAGAGAAAATGAGCTTTTTCTTTGATCTTAAAATACTGGTAAAAACCCTTCCTGCAATTGTTACTATCATTGCTGATAGAATTCACATAGATTCTTTCTACAATAGAATGCAGCGGGAAAGAGTTCCAAGAGAGCAGTTCAAGGAGTTTATCAGAAAGTACTATTCGGACATCTATAATGTTGACCGGCTTGAGTTCATAGACGATAAGATCAAAGACTACCACATCGACCTCATGGAACTTATGATGCTTTTGACCAAGCTCCATCGCTTGACTCCCACCTATAATGTAGCCAAGCGCTACTTCGGTATCTGCAAGCTCATTGATACCGAAAAGAAAGCCCAGGTAAAGGCAGGACAGACCTGACTGAGATATCGGTAATGCCGTTTTTTTTTCTTGAAATTATTACCAGGAATGGAGGTATATAACTATGACTAATATAGGGGTAATAGGCTGCGGGTACTGGGGACCCAACCTTGTCCGCAACTTCACTTCTCTTTCGGACGCCCGGGTGAAACGTATATGCGACCTGGATGAGGTGCGCCTCGGGTATATGAAAAAGCTGTACCCTCAGGTGGAAGTCACCACAGACTTCGACTCCCTTGTCCGGGACGATGAAATCGATGCAGTGGTTATTGCAACGCCGGTGTCTGTGCACTACGAGATGGCTATGAAGAGCATTGAGGCGGGCAAGCATACCATGATCGAAAAACCCATGGCCGCTTCATCACAGGAGTGCATGAACCTGATCGAAACCGCAGAAAAGAAAGATGTCAGGCTCATGGTAGGCCATACGTTCATTTTTACGCCAACCGTCCGGAGGATAAAAACCCTGATCAGCCAGGGAGACATAGGAGAAATCCTGTACATAAGCTCAAGGAGGCTCAACCTGGGGCTTTTCCAGAAGGACATCAATGTTGCCTGGGACCTGGCCCCCCACGATATATCAATTATCCTGTATTTGATGGGCAAGGAGCCGGTAGCAGTCAACTGCCAGGGCAAGTGCCATATGAACACTGCTATCGAGGATGTGACCAGCATGTCGCTTGACTTTGAAAACGGAGGGTTTGCCGTCATCCAGAGCAGCTGGCTGGACCCCAACAAGGTCCGCGAGATGATCATTGTGGGCAGCAGGCGCATGATCGTATACGATGACACCCAGCCCCTGGAAAAGGTGAAGATATTCGATAAAAGGGTGGACCCCCCTCCGCACTATGACACCTTTGCAGAGTTTCACTTTTCTTACCACTATGGTGACATATACACCCCGTATATCAAACATGAGGAGCCACTCAAGGTGGAGTGCCAGCATTTTATTGACTGCATAATGCGCGGGGAACGTCCTGAGACTTCCGGACAGGAAGGTCTGAGGGTGGTGCAGATACTCGAAGCAGCGAGCTCTTCCCTCAAGCAGGGCGGCAACAGAGTTGCGCTGCATGAACCTGCCCTTGTCACC
>JBMCUI010000169.1:0-5423 GCA_048622675.1 Spirochaetota bacterium
GCCCTTACCCCGTCGGCCCTCCCTGATGAAAGCCGGTAGTGGGTGGTGCCTCCAAGCTGCGCTATGCTGCCCACCCGCTTCTCCAGCTCTCTCTTCTGAAACTCTCTTCCCATGAAATTCATGGCGCTTCCCCACTTTGTTTATGTTTGTCGTTTATTTCCTACCCTGTTCAGCTTCTTTTCACAAAAGTGAGCCCCATATCCACATTCAGATGCAGTTATATGCCCTGCATTCGAGGACTGCATTGTTCAGTATTTCAGCGCACCCAGGATTATACCTTCAATAACAAACTTCCACACAATAATTGCCAGGATAAGTGAGGGTATCAGGGTTATAAAAATTCCGGCCATCAAAATCCCCCAGGCCACATCCGTCTGTGTAGAGAGGGAGGCCATGGTCACGGCAAGGGTGCGGGAGTTCTCTGTACCGGAGAGAATAAGGGTAAACATGAACTCAGTGTAGGAAAGCATAAAGGCGAACAGGCCGGTGGCTACAATACTTGCCGCAGACAGAGGAAGTGTAATTTTCCTGAATACATGCATCCTGCTGGCGCCGTCCACCACTGCAGCTTCTTCAATCTCCATTGGTATTCTGCGAAAGAAAATCGAAAGAATAAGCACCGTAAAAGGAAAGGTAAGAATACAGTGGAGCATTGCTATAGCAAACTTGGTATCAAGAAGCCCCATAACCTGGATGATAAGATATACGGGTACTGCTATGGCGGCAGCCGGCAGCAGTCTGGACAGGATGATAAACATAAAGGTAATTTTTTTCCCTTTGAACCGTACCCGGGCAAAGGCATACGCAGCCATGCTTCCGAATACTATATTGAAGCCCATAACAGAAAGGGCGATTATAGTGCTGTTGAGCATTGAGTGGGGGATCTGTCTTGCCTCTTGGCTTATCATGCCCCGTATAGCACCACGCAGTTCAACTGATGCCGGAACCTCACCCAAAAATATGTATTTGTAGTATGCAAGGGTGGGCTTCATTGAAAACCACTGTGGGGGATAGGAAAGAAGAGCTTTCTCCGGAATAATCCCCCCAAAAAAGGTTATGAAAAGAGGACCTGTGGAAAACACGAATACCAGTACAGCGCATACATATATTATGAACTTCACACCAATTTTTTTCAGCATACCCTACTCCTCCGCGAATATCTCAGTAGGTATAGTCTTGAGAATCAGCAAAATGAAGGCCAGGGTCAAGGCTGCTATTATCACCGCAAGGGCAGCTCCCCGACCGAAGTTGAGCATTTTAAATGCTTCGGCCCAGATAAAGTAGGACAGGAGGGTTGTTGCACCCCCTGGTCCTCCTCCGGTAAGAGAATAGGTTGCGTCATAAAGGGTTATCCCGGTGATACACTCATAGATAAGTGTTATCACCAGCATGACCTTGATCTGAGGTACGGTAATCTTTATGAACCTTCTGAAGGCCCCTGCCCCGTCAACCTGGGCTGCCTCCAGAATTTCAACGGGAATGATGGATAAACCGGCCATGAGCAGGATTGTAGCAAAGGGGACCTGGGTCCATATATGGCATACCATTACACTGAATTTAGCCAGAGTGGGATCACTGAGCCAGGGTATATATGTATCTATCAAACCAAGCTTCAATAGAAAACCGTTGAGAAGACCCCAGTTGGGATGCAGTATCCACAGCCATATGGCCCCTGCAACCGACCCCGGTATTGCCCAGGGAAGAAGCACCACCGGTCTGATAATAGATCGTCCCACAAACCTGGTCAGCAGAAGCTTTGCCACCCCCAGGGCAATAATAACTGTTGCCGGTGCAGTAAAAACAGTAAAAATTATGGTATTGAGAAGCGCCTCCCTGAAATAGATGCTTTGCAGCACATCGAGATAATTTTTTAATCCCACAAAAGGCTTCGCAGGAAGGAGTAGAAGCACACGATGGAGGCTGGTCCATATAGCATACCCTACAGGATAAATGGTAAACATTCCCACAATTATAAGTACCGGCAGGAGCCATTCTATGGGGTATTTTGAAATTTCCTTTTTTGGCATCTCCCCCCCTTGATGACCGCATTTATACTTCTCAGTTTGCCTGAATACAGAGAAGCATTAATAGGGGATATGTCCATCCCTTACACAGTATTTCCAACCCGGGAAGGAGGGACACATCCCCTTATGTTTACACCTTCAAGCCTTTTTTATTCTCCAAGCAGAAGACCCTTCAGCTCGTCCCACTTTTCAGCACCCTGTTCCAGCACCTCCGATACAGAGGCTTCACCGATCATTCCTTTGGCCAGAAGCGGCCTGAAAAACTCGCTCCATATTCCAGTCCACTCATAGTTGGGGCCGGTCTTTGCCAGCTTGGCCTGCTTTTTAAACTTCTCCATGTCAATCCAGGTGCCCCAGGCTTCTATTACATCCGGGGCATCGAACAGCGGCAGCTGCCCGAAGCCCAGGCCTTTCTCTACAGCCCAGCGCTTTGCCACGCTGTAGTCTCCGCCGCCGAAGGCCTCGATAAAAGTCCAGGCTGCCTTTCCCCGACCCTCTTTAATAGCCTGTGAAGTCATGGTGTAGAACTTGCAGAATCCCAGGCAGCCATGTGCTTTTCCGGGCATCAGTTCCATGTCGCACTGCCCGGCGATGGTGCTTGGGGGCCTGTTCATGGCTGCAAGCATGTAGTTGTACATTACAGTCATAGCATGCTGGCCTGTCTGCATGGCTGTGTTGACTTTGGTCTCGTGCGGTGAATGGGCCATAATCTTGTGCTTCTTATTTGCATCCTGCAGCCACTGCAAATGCTTTGCAGTCTCGGAGCCTGGCCTGGCAAAGACAGGGTTAAGATCCTTGTCAATGAATTCACCCCCTCTTCCGTAGACCTGGGATATAAAAGCATGGAGGAAGTTGGGAAGGGTCTGGTTGAACTCGTAAATGAAGGGTTTGTCCATCCCTGCATCCTTCTTGAGCTTTAGACAGGCATCCAGAACCTGGTCCCAGTCTGCAGGAGCAGAGATATTATTCTTTTCAAGAATCTGCCTGTTAAACTGGAATGTAATCAGGTCCGCATAATAGGGAAGGCCGTAAAGCTTTCCATTGTAGGTCATATCCTGAAGAGCATAGTTTACAATTTTGTCCTTGTATTGGTTTATTTCCGAGAAATAGTCCTCTATGGGTGCAAGCCAGCCTGCAGCGGCCCACTCCGGCAGCCAATCCTCCCCGCAGTATAAAACATCGGTCTTGGTCTTTCCTTTGAACCGTAAAACCAGGGTGTCATGATACCCAGGCCATGTGTATCCGGTAAGTTTTACACTGATATCAGGGTGCTTATTCTCAAACATTTTTATGTTGTCCTGGATGGTATCAACGGAGTACTCCCACACCACAAAATCAAGGGTAACCGGCCCGGCGGCCTCCTTTACCTCTTCCGGCTTCTCCTCCTTCTTGCCCCCTGCAAACAGCGGCAAACGGGGTGCCAGTAATAATGTGGTCCCTGCAGCTGCCCCGCCAAGAGCCCTTTTCAGAAACCGCCTTCTGGTTAACTTCTGATCAAACTCCTTAAAATCTTTTTTTTCATCCATAACATATTCCTCCTTTTAAATCAAAATTTTGACTTCATGTAATGTTAAAACTTGCTTTGAGGCCAAAGCAAGCAAGGTACAGCTCAAGCTGATACATTATACCTACGCTTCTTCCATCTCTTCAAACTCTTTCACCAGGATTGGAGGCATCCAGCCCCTGGGTGCCCTGGGGTCGGTGTCCTCCGCCACCTTTACCTGGAGGGGATTTGAAAGGCAGAAGTAAAGTTTTTCCAGATAGGTACTCGAATGGTTTAAATCATCTACCCTCATTGGTACAACTGCCATTTTCTCATAGTAGACATTCCCCCGGGGAACATTGACCAGCCTGCCCGGGTTGTTGGATACAAAGGTATATACAAGAGGGCGGGCATAGTAGTACCAGGGTCCCCACTGAAGGTATGTATATGGTTGGAAAGTCCTGACCAAACCACCGTCATTTTTAAAATTTGCCAGATTAACGGTGATCACCCCCAGCCCGCAGCGGTTTTCCCTGCTGAAAAAGCAGACCCAGGGGGTTATGCATGGCAGAACCTTGGCATGTTTTGGATGGCGGGGGCCATCTGTTATCACCATAGAGTCAAACCCGCCTCCAGGTTTGTGCCAGGCGAACTCATCTACCAGCTCCCTGTTCAGCACTATTTCCCCATTTCTCAGGGCCTTAACCGCTATGTCCTTTGTTACTTCAATGGTTGATGACATCAGGATCCACGGCAGATGGTTATAAAAATAATAGGTTATAGAGACTTCCACCTCGGGATAGTTGTCCAGAGGGCCGCTCCTCCTGGTCATGGTTAACAAATTTCCCTTTATATGAGAGTAGTCCCTGGGAGGGTTCCAATCAGAAGCGTGAAGCCAGGGACGCGGCGGAGCATATACCCCGGGATTCCAGTGCAAAGCGCCGTTGGTTTCAAGGTGGTGGGCAAAGGTCCTGTTTACACCCATCTTCACGTCAATCTCATCGATAGCCCCACTGGTAGGTGCAAGGCGGGCACAATAGTACTGGTTTTCCACTGTAAGCCCCAGCCCCTCTCCGCCAACTTTCAGCCCACCAGGATATTCTGGAAACGGGGCCTGCGGATTACCATAAAAAGCAAGGTACACCCGGGATGAGTGGGCCGGCACATTTGCCAGGAATGCTACCTCAAACACGGTGGTTGGCTGGTACCTCTGGTCAGGTCTTTTACACTCATACCTGCTCACATTATAGACCTGGCATTGTATCTGCTGATGGAGTCCTGTACAAGGGTCCACCGACACCATCCTGAGCTCTCTGGCAGGGTCTGAAATCCTGTCAGTGTACAGGGCCAGAGTTACGTGTACCGGCTCGCATTCCCTGTCTATACCTGCTGTTTCGGAGCACACTACACCGGCGAAGTATTTCCATGACGGGTCCCAGTAACCTCCATATGATGGAGCAGTCCCTTCAGCCTTGATTTCCAGGGGTTTGTTTTTTTCTTCCCCCAGAGCCCTTATAGTTACAGAGAGCTTCTCCCCGCACTTCCAGCCGTACCTTATAACTACCTCGCTTCTGCCCCATTGTTTCAATTTGAGGTCCTCAAGGGGTTTTCCATTCAGACAGGTAACATAATCTATCACCTGGTTTCCGTTTACAGAAACATCCGTCACACAGTACTCTGAATCATTGTCAAGCTGGAGTAATAATTGAATATGATAGAAAGGATATTCAGGCGTAGGAAACAGACAGCAAAGGTTGACAATTTTACCCTTTGAACTGTTTAAACTCACTTTTTCCCCCTTTTTCTATCTGATTATAAACGAATAAAGGTACATGTCAAGAGAAATTACTGGAACGCAGTACTGACGCACCAAAGTTTTATATTATAGTCAAATGGCCACCTGGCCTCAAAAAATA
>JBMCUI010000170.1:0-5407 GCA_048622675.1 Spirochaetota bacterium
GTGTATTGTGGTACCATGGGTGCAGATTTTATTCACATTAGAATATAGAATAATTATCAGAATATGATATTTACTAAAAAATAGTAAACCAAATATGATAATTTATAATAAATTATTACCTAAATACCATAAAATTTCAATATAAAATTAAAATTAGTTTATTTTTTCTTGACAATAGAGTTTAATCATTTAAAATAATTTACACCAATTATTTAATCCCCGATAACACATGAAAGACAGCAGGCAATAGTGTATTGGATGTGTTTATATAATAAATAAAACTTTATCATAGGAGGTCCAATTATGGATGAAAGAGGGGAAAACGGTGCTCTGGAGGAACACAAGGAATGGTATAAACACAACAGTACCTTCCAGGAGGCCAGGGAGATTGTACAGGACAAGGGGCTTGAGGGTTTTGCCGGTCTTGCGGCCGAGAAAATGGGGAGAAGAAAGTTTATTAAAACCATGGGGTTTGTTACAGCCGGGCTGGGACTTCTAGGTGTGCCTGCATTTGCAGAGAAAAAAGAAGAAGGTGCCGCTCCTGCCAGGAAGTATAAGGCTGCCTATTCTGCCATTCTGATGGCGGTTTTCTGGGTCAAAGCGGGTGCAGAGACTTTACAGCACTACGGTTATTTGACCGGATTTGATGTGGATGTTTTCGATGCAGGTGGTGATCCCGGTACCCAGCGCTCCCAGATAGACCTCATAGCATCCAAAGCCGGTGAATATGATGTGGTATTCATTCACCCCTCCCAGATCGGTGCCTTTACTGAACCGGTTAAAGAGCTGATAAATAAAGGTGTTGTAGTGGTGGATATTGATACAAAGCTTGTTCCTGATCTTTCAACTCTGGATATCCTTACGTTCACCGAACCTGATAATGTATGGATGGGTTCTGCAGTCACAGAATATTTGTGCAAGAAGATAAATTATAAAGGCAACATAGTTCATACCCAGGGTGCACTGGGGCATACCGGCGCTCAGGGTAGGGCAAAGGGATTCCATCAGGTAATATCCAAATATCCTGATATCAAGGTTATTGATGAGACCCCCTGTAACTGGAGTGCTGAAAAGACCAGAAGCGTGTGGTCGGACCTGCTGGTTAAGTACAACCGGATAGATGCAGGGTTCTTCCACAACGATGATATGGCCCTGGCAGCTTATTCAGCCCTGAAGGCTGCAGGCAGGGAAGATGAGTGTGTGCTGGGTGGAGTTGATGGAATGGCACCGTCTTTGAGAGAGCTGAAAAAAGGGAAGATACAGGCTACAGCTACCAATCCTGCATGCAGGGTGCATGGGTATGGGTTCTGGGCCGCATGGTACCACCTGGTTAATGAGGTGCCTTCGGCTGATATTCCCAAGTTCCTGCGCTGCGACGGGCCTATGGTCAACGTTGATCTTCCGGAAAAAGTCATTGACAGCTTCATCTGGGAGAACGAGCATTACATGCTGTAAGCTTGATACTATCTTGTAACAGCCGGGTCTGTGATAGGCCCGGTTATTTTAGTCAGTAACAGGCATTTTTAAAAAACAGCCCAGAGGTTGCCATACGGGTATAGTATAGCACTATATTCGAAAGGTTACAAAAAAACTTGAACAGGAGGAAAGTATTTGTCATTGGAAGAGAAAAAAAATGTTCAAAACCCTCCTGCGATATTAATGGAAAATATTACCAAGAAGTTCGGTGGGGTGCTTGCCCTTGATAATGTAACCCTGGAGGTTGCAGAAGGTGAAATACGGGGCCTGGTTGGTGAAAATGGGGCAGGTAAGAGCACCCTGATGAAAATCCTTTCAGGGGTTCACACCGAGTATGAGGGGAGGGTATCCATCAATGGTAGGCCTGTTGCGTTTTCCAGTACCGCTGATTCTTTGGAGCATGGTATAGGTATGGTTTACCAGGAGCTGTCGGTGGTGGGATCGCTCACTGTGGCGGAAAATACTTTCCTGGGGAAGCAGCCGGTAACCAACCTGGGCACGGTGAGCTGGAAGACCATGCAGAGCCAGGCCAGAAAGCACCTTCAGAGCCTGGGGATACAGTTGAATGTGAACCTGCCTCTGAGTCTGGTACCATTCAGTGTCAGACAGATGATCGAAATCGCCAGGGTAGTATTCTCAGGGGCAAGAATAATCATTTTGGATGAGCCGACCTCATCTTTATCGCACACAGAGACCCAGCGGCTTTTTGAGCTTATCAGGAGGGTAAAAGAAAGAGGTAATACGGTCATTTTTATTTCTCATTTTATTGAAGATGTAATGGCTATCTCTGATTCTATTACCATTCTCAAGGACGGCAGGGTGGTGGATACCCTGAAAAACGTCAATCTGGTGAAGCATGATGTAATTCAGAAGATGATCGGGAAGACCAAGCGCCACCTGGTAAGAGAAGCTGATGAAGTGGTGCAGCTCCGCTCTCCCCGCCAGGAAAAAGTGCTGGAAGTCAAAAACCTTACCAGGTCGCTGAAATTTGAAGATGTTACTTTTTCACTGGTCAGAGGAGAAATTCTGGGACTGTTTGGACCGCTGGGTGCAGGTCAGCAAGCAGTAGGGAAGAGTATTTTTGGTCTGGAGGGCTATGATAAAGGAACAATTTTACTGGAGGGAAAACCTCTCCCCAAGCAGGTCCCCCATCGGGTGAGAGATATGGGTGTTGCGTATATCTCGGAAGATAGAAAAAGCTCTCTGTTTCATCAATTCGAGTTGTTTAAAAACATAACCCTTCCTTTTTTAGCCCGAATTCTGGGGCCACGGTTCAACTGGGTAATAAAGGAAAAAAAAGAGAGAGAAGTTACCCGGGACCAGATAAGGGCCTTTTCTATCAAGACTTCCAGCCCTGATGCTCCGCTTGGTTCACTGTCAGGGGGAAACCAGCAGAAGGTTGCCATCGCCAGGTGGCTTACCGTCTTTCCCAAAGTGATCATTTTTCAGGAGCCTACCAGAGGAGTGGATGTTGGTGCCAAGGCGGAGATTGTAAAGTCTATCAGGGACCTCAAGGATCAGGGTATATCCTGTATTGTGATATCCATGGAGCCGGAAACTATCCTGGATTTGAGTGATAGGGTGCTGATTTTTTCACACGGGAGCGTAGTCAAGGAACTCAAGGAGACCACCACTTCAAAAGTAAAAATGATGGAGTTGATTTAAAATGGATACACAGAGAAATAATACCTTTACCATGCACAAAATGGCCAACTGGATAAAAGCAAGGGCACGGATTCTCGCACCATTTTTTACCCTGGTCATACTGGTGATATTCTTCAGCGCAATAACAGACACCTTTTTTACATTGAGCAATTTGAAGAATGTCCTGGAGCAGGCATCACTGCTGGCCATTCTGGCAGCTGGTGTGACCATGGTCCTGCTGCTGGGAGAAATCGAGCTTTCATTCGCCAATGTAGCAACTCTTATAGGCATGACAATGGCCCTGCTGGCTGACCGTCAGATGGGGGTGGGGTGGATAATAGCGGTATGCTTCTGCTCTGCAGTAGCTATAGGGTTTACCAACGGGTATGTCACTGCCTATGTGCAGGTGCCCTCGTTTATGGCTACTCTGGCCATGTACCAGATAGCCTATGGTATAGCCCACTATGCAAGCAAGGCGGTACCGGTATTTACCGTTCCTCAGCTGTTCTCGGTTTTGGGAAATAAGTCTCTGGGTCCGGTGCCGTGGGTAGTGATATGTGCAGTGGTGGTGCTGGCCGGGTCGCATTTTATACTACGATATACCCGGTTTGGAAGGTATATATACATGACCGGTGGCAACAGGGAGGCTGCCCGGGTATCCGGGGTAAACACCAGGTTTGTAATATCCATGGTTTTTTTGATCGCCGGGTTTACTGCAGGTCTGGGGGGGATGATAGGTATAGGCAGGCTGGGAGCAGCCTACGACAACTCCCTCAACGCAAAACTGATCGATGGCATAGCTGCAGTGGTCCTGGGAGGAACCTCCCTGGCAGGAGGAGAGGGAGGAATATTTAATACGGTGATTGGGGTTCTTATCTGGACCTGTCTGGGGATAGGACTGAATTTAATGAACATTTCCATTTATCTGAAAGACCTGGTCAGGGGTATTATTCTTTTAATAGCTCTTATTTTCAATATCCTGGTACAGCGTTCGGTTGAGGTAAAGGGTTGAAGTTCAAAAAAAATATAAGTATTATGTTTTAATACTATCTCATTTTGTCTTGCATTACTGAGGAGAAGACTATGCCTGGAAAAGTGAACGCCAGAGAAATTACCGAAAACATTATTGCTTCTATCGAACAAAACAAGGCCTGGTTGAGTGAGATTGACGGTGCCATTGGTGATGGAGACCATGGGGTAAATATGGCCAAGGGTTTCGGGATGGTCAGAAAAAAGATTGATACTGTCCAAAACAACATTTCCGAAATGTTCAAATTCGTGGGAATGACTCTGGTTTCCAATATTGGAGGAGCAATGGGGCCCATATACGGGACCATTTTCATGAGAATGGGAAAAGCTGTATCAGGAAAGCAGGAGCTGGAAAAAGAAGAAATGCTCACAATGCTTCAGGAGGCATTGGCAGGGGTAAAGGCCAGAGGAAAAGCTGAGGCCGGTGACAAAACTCTGGTAGATGCTCTTGAACCTGCAGTAAAGGGGTACCAGCAGGCGGTTGAGCAGGGCAAATCTTTTTCTGAGGCTGTAGACAGCATGATAGAACAGGCCAGGGCTGGTATGGAAAAAACCAAAGATATGGTAGCAAAAAAAGGACGAAGCAGCAGACTGGGAGAGCGTTCCAGAGGTACTATAGATGCAGGTGCTGCTTCCTGCTACCTGATGTTAAAAGCCCTGGGAGAGTCTCTGAAAAAGTATGTGTAGCAGTGGATTTCTACCATAATAGAAAGTATTTTATTCCTTAATCCTTCCAGTTTGCAAAGGTGTGTGCTGGCAGCTCTGGGTATAGTCACTTAAATCTGAGATTTTTTCACAGGAGGTGCAAGATTGAAAAAGTTTATAAATGATCCGGATAATGTGGTTGATGAAATGGCTGAGGGTTATGCCGCAGCCCACCCTGAGAGGGTCAGGCTTCTGGAGGAGGCCAGAGTTATAGCCAGGGTTGGTGCCCCGGTAAAAAATAAAGTTGGAATTGTAACGGGAGGGGGCTCCGGGCACAAGCCTGCATTTATCGGCTATACCGGGAAGGGTATGGTAGATGCAGTCGCTGCAGGAGAGATTTTCACCTCGCCGCCGGCCAATGGATTTTACCAGGCTTTTAAGGCTGCTCATGGAGGCCGGGGAGTAGCCTGTCTTTACGGAAATTTTGCAGGGGATGTAATGAACGTGGAAATGGCTATAGAAATGGCGGAAGCGGAAGGAATAGAGGTTAAACAGGTTGTAGCAAATGACGATGTACCTTCCTCTCCCAAAGGCAAAGAGGACAACCGCAGAG
>JBMCUI010000171.1:0-5397 GCA_048622675.1 Spirochaetota bacterium
TTTTATGTAAAACTTCGCAGAGATATGAAGGTTAAGAAAAAGTATATGTGAATATTGATAAGTACGGAAATACATCAGCTGCAAGTATAGCAATAGCTATGAATGAGGCTTATGAGAAGGGTTTGATAAAAAGAGGGGATATAATTGGGTTTGCAGCGTTTGGAGGAGGTCTTACATGGGGATCAGCCATAATAAAGTATTGATTACTGCCGCATTATGTCCAGCTCGGTAAACAGCTGGACCGGCCGACAACCAGGTGCTGAAACAAAAAATTAATTTGTTTTATTATAAAAATCTATTATATTTCCCTTTCAAAAATTTTTATTCCGGATAGGAAAGGTAATTTATGGCAGTTTTTGGATATTTGTTTCCAGGGCAGGGAGCACAGAAGAAAGGAATGGGAAAGGAGTTTTATGATACCTTTCGGTCGGCAGCCAACATATTCGACCGTGCTGACCAGATATTAAAAGACTGTTCTGTCAAGGGGCTTTGCTTCGAAGCTGACGAAAGCGAGCTCAGAAAGACAGAAAATACCCAGCCGGCACTATTTACAGTTTCATATGCCATATATCGGGTTCTGGTGGAAGAGGGTTTTAAAGGGAGTGTATTTGCCGGACATTCTCTTGGTGAATACACAGCTGCTGTTGCAGCAGGTTTTATCAATTTCGAGCAGGCCCTTCCTGTGGTCCGAAAGAGGGGGCTGTTGATGAGGAGCTGTGATCCACAGCAGAAAGGTGGTATGGCTGCGATTATAGGGGCAAGCCCCCAGCAGGTGGAGCAGGTCTGTCAGGAGACAGGGGAAGTGTATCCTGCAAATTTTAACAGCCCTTCGCAGATTGTTATTTCCGGACTCAAGGAAAAGGTGCAGCAGGCAGCACAGAAATTAAAATCTATGGGAGCAAAAAAGACAGTGGTGTTGAATGTTGGAGGTCCTTTTCATTCTCCATATATGTCCGAAGTTACCAGTGAACTCGAAAAAGAGCTGAACAATATAGAGTGGAAAAAGGGGGAGGGGATACTGGTCTCCAATGCCACTGCCCAGCTAACCGATGATCCGCAGATAATAAAAAAGAACCTGATAATGCAGCTTTCTCATCCGGTACTGTGGAGCGAATCTATGGGCAGGCTGGTCGGTATGAGTTACCTGGAATATATTGAAGCCGGGCCCGGAAAAGTCTTAAAGGGGCTTTTTAAAAGTATTTCCAAGAAGGCCAAGGTATATTCGGTTGCCAGCCCTGAAGATATTCAGGAGCTGAGGGCATCAAGCTGAAGAATCAGGGCGGGGAAAGGATGTATATTATGGACTTAACAGAAAAAGTATGTGTAGTAACAGGTGGTGCAAGGGGAATAGGCAGGGAGATTGCTTCTGTGTTTGCCCGGAATGGGGCGGATATCGCTGTATGTGACATAAACCAGGAGGTGCTTGATCAGGCTGTAAGCGATTTGAAAAATTATAATACCCATGCGGAAGGATATCTGGCGGATGTGAGTGATTATAACGATGCAGAGCAGATGATCAAAAAAGCAATTGACAATTTCGGTCGCATTGATATACTCGTGAATAATGCAGGAATAACCAGGGACAACTTGCTGATCAGAATGTCAGAGGAAGATTTTGACAAGGTTATTTCCATAAATCTAAAAGGGGCTTTTAACTGTACCAAAGCGGTTGCTCGAAGTATGATGAAGAGGCGCTCTGGCAGGATAATAAATATTGCTTCTGTGGTGGGGCTTACCGGTAATGCCGGACAGATAAACTATGCTTCCAGTAAAGCAGGGCTGGTGGGAATGACCAAATCTGCAGCCAAAGAGCTTGCTTCCAGAAACATTACAGTCAATGCAGTTGCACCTGGATTCATTGAGACAGAGATGACCAGAAAACTCCCGGAGGATGCTCGGATCAGGATGCTGGAGTCAGTACCCATGAAGCGGCCCGGAAAGCCCCATGATGTGGCCAATGCGGTCCTGTTTTTTGCATCTGCATACTCTTCCTACATTACAGGCCAGGTTTTGATCGTGGATGGAGGGATGGTGATGTAGGGTGTGTTTGGTTTATTCAAAAAATATTTCTCATGGAACCTGGTATTACTTTAATTTACTTTATAAAAATTAGAAAATTGAAGGGGGTTTAACAGCAAATGGACACTTTTCAGAAAGTAAAGGAAATTATCGTAGAGCGTTTGAGTGCTGATGAAAAAGACGTGACAGAAGATGCTTCTTTTGTGGACGACCTTGGAGCTGATTCTCTGGATACTGTAGAACTGGTAATGGCTTTGGAGGAGGAATTTGGCCTGGAAATACCCGATGAAGAGGCAGAAAAGATTGTTACTGTTGGAGATGCTGTAAAATATATTGAGTCACATAAGTGAAAGCGGAGTGAATAGAGTGAAGAGAAAAGTAGTTATAACCGGGATGGGGGTGGTTACTCCTATCGGCACAGGAGTTGACAAGTACTGGCAGAACTTGATTGAAGGTAAATCAGGGATAGCTCGTATCACCCTGTTTGACCCGGACAATATGGAAACGAAAATTGCTGGTGAAGTCAAGGATTTTGACCCCCTGCAGTATATGGAAAAGTCAGAAGCCAGGAGAATAGACAGGTTTTCCCAGTTTGCATTCGCTGCCAGTGATGAAGCCATAAAGCACTCAGGACTGGACCTGGAGAAAATCGACAGGTTCAGGATAGGGGTAATTGTGGGCTCTGGCATAGGGGGGCTCCAGACCCTGATTAACCAGCACAAAATTTATCTGGAAAAAGGTATAAAAAGAGTAAGCCCTTTTCTGATTCCCATGATGATTCCCAATATGGCCAGCGGGCTGGTATCCATAAAGTACAAACTGAATGGGCCCAATATGTGTGTGGTAAGTGCCTGTGCATCTGCAGCCCATTCTATAGGGGAGTCATTCAGATATATCCAGAGGGGCGATGCAGATGTTATGCTCAGTGGAGGTGCGGAGGCGCCTATAGTTGAATTGGGGGTAGCAGGGTTCATAAATATGAGGGCGCTTTCATCCAGAAATGATGAGCCTCAAAAGGCCTCCAGGCCTTTTGATCAGGACAGGGACGGATTTGTTATTGGCGAGGGAGCAGCGATGCTGGTCCTGGAAAGCGAAGATCATGCCCTTGCCAGAGGGGCAGAGATATACGCCTATGTGGCCGGGTACGGAACCAGCGCTGATGCCTACCACATAGCTGCACCCCAGGAGTCCGGCGATGGTGCCCTGAGGTGTATGAGAAACGCTCTGGATGATGCCGGCATAACCATCGACCAGGTGGAGTACATAAATGCACACGGAACCGCTACACCAGCAGGAGACAGGGCGGAGGTTAATGCCATAAGAAAACTGTTTGGAGAGAAGGCTGATGGGCTTAAAATCAGCTCTAATAAGTCTATGATAGGCCACCTGCTGGGAGCAGCAGGTGGAGTTGAGGCTGTTTCTACTATTTTATCCCTTTGCCATGGCATTATTCCTCCAACTATCAACCTTGATACGCCTGAGTTTCAGCTTGATTTTGTGCCGCATAAGCATGAAAGGGCGGGTGTGAATGTGGCTTTGAGCAACTCCTTTGGGTTCGGAGGTCATAACGCAACATTAGTACTCGCAAAATATGAGGAAAAATAAAAAAAGTCTCAACAAACAACGAAAAGAAAAGCTTATTAATTATCAGAAAAAGCTGGGGATACGCTTCAAGGACATGAAGCTGCTGAATATGTCGCTTTTGCATAAGTCATTTGTCAATGAGGTGGAACCGGATCTGGAAAATAATGAAAAATTAGAATTTCTGGGGGATGCTTTTATAGGCCTGGTGGTAAGCGACCTGCTGTACAACCAGAACCTTTATTTCAATGAAGGCACCCTTGCCAGAATAAAGTCCTATGTGGTAAGCGAACCCACCCTGTACAGAATAGGTACAGAAATTAACATACAAGACTACATTCTTATTGGCAGAGGGGAGGAAAAGTCAGGAGGAAGACACAGAAGGGCACTTATTGGTGATTGTGTGGAGGCTTTGGTAGGTGCTTATTATCTTGACGCTGGTTTCAAGCAGGCGAGGAAGTTTACCCGGAAACTGTTCGAGAAGGAAATTGTTCGAGTTGAGCAGAATAAGCACCAGAAAGACTACAAATCAATCCTGCAGGAATATGCACAGAAAAAGTTTAAGATAGTTCCCTCTTACAGAGTGGTAAACACTGAGGGCCCTGATCATAACAAGACTTATTTTGTAAATGTAACTGTAAAGAAAAAAACATATGGCCCCGGAGTAGGTGAAAGCAAGAAACAGGCTGAACAGAATGCTGCAGGTATTGCACTCAATGAAATGAACATCATGAAAAAGCTCAAAGACCCCAGCATAGAGTTTACTGGAAATAACACATCCCAGAACAATGACAGGGAAGACAAAGTTGCTAGGCAGCGTAATAGGGCAAAACATAGCAGTAAGAATGCTGGAGCATGAGCTTGAAACAGGCAGGCTTCCCCGCACCCTGCTTTTTTTTGGACCCGACGGGTCAGGAAAATTCTTCACTGCCCTGGAGCTTGCCAGGGCTTTAAACTGTTCTCACACAGGCCCTCCTCTTTGCAGCTGTACTTCGTGCAGTTCTATAGCCAGGCTTTATTACCACAACTTGCTGGTAATAACAAAATCCAACCTTAGAAATACATTTGATATATGGAAGACCCTGGGGGTTAGCGAAAACAACGTAGAGCTGTTTGTGCGTGATGTACGCAGGTTCCTCTTAAGCATATCAGATGAGGAAAGCTTCAGCAAAGAGAGTGGGGCTGTACAGGAATTATTATCGGATAAGGCTTCGGTGCTGAAGGGTTATCCGGAAATCCTGGATAAGATTTACAGGGTCCTGGACTCGCGGAAAGGCACCAACATATCCATCGACAGGATCAGAGAGCTGAAGAGGTTTTTGTCTATCAAAACTGAAAACGGCAAGCTGAGGGTAGCAATCATTGACGGGGCAGAGCATATGAACGAAGAGGCTTCCAACAGTTTTTTAAAAATATCGGAAGATACTCCTCAAAGTTCCATAATCATAATTATAACTGCATACAAGGATCTGTTAAAAGAAACCATAAAGTCACGGTGCAGGGACTACAGGTTTGTAAAATTGAAAGAAACGGATTTCAGAAAGGTGCTGGAGGAGCGTCTGGGATTGAAATGCCCTGGGAAAATGAGGTTTTTCCCCTATGAACCTGAAACAATGGAGGGGTACTATAAGAAATTGAACGGGGACTCCAAAGATTTAGAAAACATAGTCCGGATTGCCGATGAAATATCAGCCAAAGAGCGTACAGTAGGGTTTCTGGATTATACTGCAGATGTGCTAAGAAAAAAACTGCACTCAATAGAAAAGGGCCAGATGGAGAAGGTATATGAGCTTGAAC
>JBMCUI010000172.1:0-5328 GCA_048622675.1 Spirochaetota bacterium
GGGTGAAGGGGGTTCGGTGGTCCCTCCTGACAATTTCCTTCAGGAGGTGCGGACAATATGCGACCGCCATGGTATTCTGCTGATAGCGGATGAGATTCAGTCCGGTCTGGGGCGGACCGGAAAAATGTTTGCATTTGAGCATACCGGTATCCTGCCGGACATTGTTACCATGAGCAAGGCCCTGGGTGGTCTGGGTTTTCCCATATCAGCTATTGCTTACAGAGAACACCTCAACACCTGGCCTCCAGCCAAGACTATTGGGACCTTCAGGGGAAACATGATTGCCTATGCTGCAGGTGCCAGGGCATTGGAGTTTATGATTGACAATGAAGTACTCGTACATGTACTCAAGGTTGGGCATAAGGCCCTGGAGGCACTGAAAGACCTGGAAAACTCTACCCTTACGGTGGGTGAATCACGGGGCAAGGGGCTGATGATTGGAGTGGAATTTGTAGAAGACAAAGAAACTAAAAAGCCGGCGCCTGAGATGGCAAAAAAAGTCAGGGCCCTCTGCCACCAGAGGGGAGTTATGATAGAGGTCGGGGGGCATTACGGAAATGTAGCACGTTTTTTACCCCCCCTTATTATTACTGAAGAGCTTTTAATGAAAGGCGTTGAACTATTCTGTGATACGGTCAGGGACATTGAAAAAAAACTGTAAAATCCTCAGCCGGTTTGGAGGGTAATACCATGACAGATAAAAAGTGGAAGGTCGCTGTTGTCGGGGCTCTGGGGATGGTGGGCTCGGAGATGATAAACACCCTGGAAAGGAGAGATTTTCGGGTACAGGAGCTGAGGCCCCTTGATCTTCCAAAATATGAGGGTACAGAAGTTCAGTTCAGGGGAAAAAATATAAAAACTCTTGCTGCAAATAAGAAAAACTTCAAGGGAATAGATGTTGCCCTTTTCTCTGCAGGGGCGGCGGCAAGCAAATCGCTGGCTCCTCAGGCAGTAGAACAGGGAGCAGTGGTTGTGGACAACAGCTCAGCCTGGCGTATGGACCCGCACTGTCCCCTGGTGGTACCGGAGGTAAACCCTCATGACCTGGCATGGCACAAAGGCATCATCGCCAACCCAAACTGCTCTACCATCCAGATGGTGGTAGCTCTTAAACCAATACATGACAGGGCCGGGATAAATAGAGTGGTGGTTTCCACCTATCAGGCCACTACCGGAGCAGGGAAAAAGGGCAATGAGGGGCTGAGGGACGAATCTCTGGAATACCTGGAAAAGGGCAGCATTGTTTCACCAAAAGCTTTTCAGTACCAGATAGCTTTCAATGTCCTGCCCCACATCGATGTATTCCAGGGGGGTGGCTATACCAAAGAAGAGTACAAGATGGTAAACGAGACCCACAAAATAATGAACGATGAGAGCATCAGAGTGACTGCTACCTGCGTAAGGGTTCCTGTATTCTACGGGCATTCGGAGTCTATAAATTTGCAGACCCATAAAAAGCTTACTGTTGAGCAGGTAATGGAAATACTATCACAGGCACCGGGTGTGACTGTAATAGATAACCCTGACAAGTTTGAATACCCTATGCCATTGATGACAGAAGAACACGATGAGGTTCTGGTGGGCAGGATAAGAGAGGACAGTACTGTTGAAAATGGGCTCAACCTGTGGGTGGTGGCAAACAACGTGCGAAAGGGTGCTGCCCTCAATGCAGTGCAGATAGCCGAGGTGCTTGGTGAAAGAGGGCTAATAGGAGTGAATAACTAAAATACATAAACATTTTATATAGAAAAAGCCATATGCTGTCATGACTGCTGAGCATCACCGGGCAACATTTTTAAAATGCAAAAAAAGGAGGTGTACCTGCTGGAGTTAATTTTCCTGCAGCTGCTGGCAGGCATATTATGGATATAAAAAAACAAATATCAGGCCTGAAAGAGGAGCTGGTTGAGCTCAGGAGGGACTTCCACAGGCATCCTGAGCCTGGTTTTCAGGAATACCGGACCTCTGAAATTGTTGAAAAATACCTTACCGACCTGGGTCTTCCGGTAAAAAGGATGGCCCAGACCGGTGTTGTGGGGCTTCTTGAGGGTGAGAATCATAGAAAAACTCCCGGCTCCTCCCTGTATGGTCCCACCCTTCTCCTTCGGGCAGATATGGACGCACTTCCCATACAGGAGCAGAACGATATTCCCTATAAATCAGAAAATCAGGGGGTAATGCATGCATGCGGGCATGATGCACATGTTGCTATGCTACTGGTGGCAGCCAAGGTGCTTATGGGGTGCAAACAGGAAATCCCTGGAAATATAAAGTTTGTATTCCAGCCAAATGAGGAAACAGCAGGTGCAGAGAAGATGATAAACGAGGGGGTCATGGAAAATCCCCGGGTGGATGCTGCCATGGCCGTACATATCTGGTCTTTGATTGAGAGTGGAAAGATCGGCACCCAGGAAGGCCCGGTGACAGGAACCCTGGATGTATTCAACCTGCTGGTAAAGGGAAAAGGGGGACATACCGGGTTTCCGGAAGCTACGGTAGACCCTATTCTAACTTCTGCATCCATTATTCAGGCGGTTCAGGCCATACAGACCAGGCAAATAAGCCCTCTCAAACCTACAATATTAATGTTTGGTAAGATATCAGGTGGTACGAAATCAAACATAGTTCCAGACCAGGTAAGCCTTGAGGGAACCCTGAGGTACCTTTACAGAGGCGGCAGCCAGAGCCAGGAGAGGCCTGTTCAGCGTTTTGAAAATATTGTTAAACATACCTGTGAAATGTATGGTGCAGACTACCAGCTTGAGGTAAACACCGAAAACAAAGCTGTATTTAATGATGGAGCAATGGCAGCACTGGCAAAGCGGACTGCTGAGCAGGTACTGGGAAAAAGTGAGAATGTTCTGTCTTATTCATGTACTGCTGCAGAGGATTTTTCTGAGTATGCTGCAATGGTGCCCAGTGTGTTTTCATTTGTGGGGACTGGAAACAAACAGAAAAAAACGGATTATCCCCATCACAACCCCAGATTCAACATAGACGAAGATACCATGCCGCTGGGGGTGGAAATGCACGTTAGGGGCGCTCTTAATTATTTTAGGGAAAAACCAAAACAGAAAGGAGGTGATGGCTAACGGGCCTGATAAGTGTTTAATTGAATTCCATTGAACTGTATAAAGCATTTAACTTACTTGGAATTTTATAACAAAGATTTTAACAAAATTACAAAACGAGGAGGGTCAACATGAAGAAGAAACATGTTTTTTGCCTTTTATTAGCACTGGTGTTTCTTTTCTCCGCTGCAGCACTGTTTGCCGGGGGTGAAAAAGCGGAGAAAGAAGCAGCTAAACCTGAAAAAGAATACCATTGGCGTTGGGTATCCGAAGAGGTGGAAGGTGATTTTATGACCGTTTGGGCCAAAAAGTTTGCAAAGGAAATGAACGAATGGTCCGGTGGAAAGATAACCATCGATGTGTACCCTTACGGCACCCTTGGAGCTGAAAAGGACATAAACGAACTGTGCCAGAACGGAACGGTGGAGTTTGTAATGTCCGACTACGGGTGGATCAGCGGTTTTGTACCACAGGCACAGGTGCTCTGCCTTCACTATCTCTGGCCCAAGGAAAAGACACCTCAGGTTATCGAGGAAGTTGTTTTAAACGGCGAATCGTACAAAATGATTGGTGATGCATTCAGGGACAAGAATTTCCAGATGCTGGGGTGGCTGTTTGAGGGATGGCAGTGGGTTACCTCCAACAAGCCGTTGAGAAGCCTGGAGGATTTTAAAGGACTCAAGATGAGGGTAATGATGTCAAAAATGCTGGTAGAGTCTTACAGGGCCTACGGGGCAAGCCCCACCCCAATGGATTACGGTGAGATTTACAGCGGCCTACAGATGGGATTGATTGATGCACAGTGTCAGCCCATGTTTGCCAACTACAGCATGAAATTCTACGAAGTCCAGGACCACTTTACCCAGCTCTATGCAGACCTGTTTGTGGCCATACCTTCTGCAAATAAGCAGTTCTTTGATTCCCTCCCCCAGAACATTCAGGACAAAATACTGAGCTACTGGAAAGAAAACATTATCCCTGCTGCAGAGTGGGGTATGCAAAACGACAAGGAAAAGAGAGAACTCATTAAAGAGGACAGGCCCAGCATTGAATATTACACATATTCACAGAAGGAGCTGGAACCCTTTGAAAAGAGGGCCAAGACGGTTTATCCAAAGTATGTTGATGTGGGGGGAGAAGGTGCCCAGGAGATACTGGATGCGTTTCTGGCGGATCTGGAAGAAGCAAAAGAAAAGTTTGGAGTTGAATAATTATTATTGTCCCTGTGACAGGGTTTCTTATCCCTGTCACAGGGTTGGTATATGCATCATGAAATTAAAATCTAAATCAAAGGGTTTAGAACATGAAGCAAAAACACAGGGATTTTTTTGAGAACCGCTTCAGCAGGAGGTTTGCCAGAGGAGTAGTGTTGTTTGAAGAATCAAGCTTATGTTTTGGGGTAATAGTGCTTTCCGGGCTACTTATCATTAATTTTGTCTCCAGGGAACTTCACAAAGCCATTTACTTTTCAGAAGAAATTTCCATGTTCCTGGTTATCTGGGTCACCTTTGTAGGGACCAGCTACGCGGTTAGACGGGCCCGGCATATCCGGATGGGTGCCATATTTGATGCCCTGCCGCAAAAAATAAAGCAGGTGGTGATGTACCTAATTGCTGTGGTCAGTACAGTAGTGATGTTTTTCATGACTTATTTGAGTATTAAATACCTGCTGCATGCACTGAGAATGGGCCAGGTTTCTCCTGCTCTGCGGCTCCCTTCCTGGATTTTTTATATCATCATACCGGTAGGGTTTTTCATGGCCGGTGTTCAGTATTTACGCACCATTACCAAGAATATCAGGGAAAAAGAGGTGTGGCTTTCCCCGGAACAGAAGAGCGAATATGAAGAGGAAGGCTAAATGGAGGTAATATATGCTATTAGCTGCCTTAATGTTCAGTTTGTTGTTTTTGGGTTTCCCCTTTATGGTGATTATTCTGCTTGCGGTGATTGTGTTTGTTTATTTTAAAATACCCGGGTTTGACATGTCTGTTCTGGTACAGCAAGTGATTACCGGAATCACCCCTCCGGCCCTGGTGTGCGTGCCCCTGTTCATTTTTGCTGCCAGTATCATTACCTCAGGGCAGGCAGCCAGGAGGCTGATCAGAATGATAAAGTCCTACATCGGTCATATACCGGGAGGGCTTCCTATTACTACCAATGCCAGCTGTACCCTGTTCGGTGCAGTCTCTGGGTCCACCCAGGATACTGTTGCTGCTATCGGGGGAACGCTGAGGCCCATGCTGCTGGAAGCTGGGTA
>JBMCUI010000173.1:0-5312 GCA_048622675.1 Spirochaetota bacterium
ACTTACTACTGCCAGAACATCGATTTCCCGGGCATTTGTGAGTATAAACTGGGAGTAGCGGAGTTTTGCAGAGGTCAAAAGGCCTATGGAACTATCAGGAAGATTTTTTTTCTTCAGAAACTTCCTTATCAACCCTTCCGGAGTGTTATTTAACGTTTGCCCGGCAGTAACCATGAGGTTTACAATAGTATCTGCAGTAACGAGCCCTCCCCGACAGGAAGCAGAGCTTAATGCTCGCAGGGGATTTTCAAAACGAATAATAATATAGTGATGAGTGTGCTTTATTTTCATGATTGGACTAAGGTAATGATAACTGCAGTGTTTTTATCCTCCGGGTAGCTTCTTTTACTTTTTCGAGTGACGGTACCAGAGCAAACCGTACAAAACCGCTGCCAGGATTAACACCTCCTACCTCTTCCCCGAGCCAGCTCCCCGGAGTAGTCACCACAGCGATGTCTCTGGATAATAAAAGCTTGGAAAACTCCAGAGAGGTATATCCTTCAGGGACCTTCTGCCAGATATATATGGTCCCCCGAGGCTCACACCTGGGAAGTCCGGCGCTTGCCAGCGCTTCTACGATCAGGTCTCTTTTCAGCCGATAGTCTTCCCTCAGATGTTGTACATGGTTCTGGTCCCGCAAAGCTGCAATGGCTGCATCCTGAATAAAGGTCGGTGTGCCGGAGTCTATGTTTGGTTTTACTTTCTTAAATGCATTTACTATGTGTGTGTCTCCGGCCATCCATCCCACCCTGTAACAGGTCATGTTGCTCCTTTTGGAAAGAGACTGGAATACCACCACTCCTTCCTTGGTAAGCTGTAATATGGACATGGGAGGGTCCGAGTAATAGTTTTCGGTGTAGGATTCATCGGAAGCGATAATTATACCGTGCTTCCGGGTGAACTCCAGAACCTTCACATAGAAATCCCTGGTGGGAAAAGCTGTAGTAGGATTGTTGGGATAGTTGGTCCACAGTATTCTAGCTTTCTGCAGCACCTGTGTGGGTATACTATCCAGATCAGGGAAAAAGTCGTTTTCAGGAAGCAGGTTTAAATAGTAGGTCTTGCCTTCTGCGAAAAGGGTCCCCCTGGACCATGGGGGGTAGCCCGGATTGAGGGCCAGTACATAGTCTCCGGGGTCTACAAAAGCTTCTGGAAAGTTAAATATGGCCTCCTTGGAGCCGATGGTGGAGGTGATTTCTGTTTCCGGGTCAAGGGATATGCCGAACCTTTTTTTGCTCCACCAGGACACTGTTTCTCTGAACTCGGGTGCTCCTGCATAACTTGGATAACCGGAGGACTTTCTCTTTTCTACTCCCTGCTTGCATGCCTCCCTTATAATTTCCGGGGTGGGCAGTGTGGGGTCGCCCACACCGAAATCTATTGGTTCTATCCCTTCCTTTTTGAGCTGGGCTACTGTATTGTCCACTTCGGCAAATGCATAAGTTCCTGTAGAACGCAGTCTATCTGCCACCTTTATTTCCATGATTTGCTTTCTCCTTTATGCCGGTGCGATAATTCAGCAGGTAAAGTAATTTACGGCAACGAGCATGTCAAATATTAATTATACTGTTCTTAATTGGTTGCTTAATTTTCTGTGAAAAAGTACTATAATATAAACAGGAACACTTGCATAGAGGTTTAGCCGTGCCCAGAATGGAAGATATCGATAAGATACAAAAAGTAATAGATGAGGTGGGGGAGAAGGAGCTGGAGATAGGTGAAATGAGCCCCCAGGAATGGGAAAATGAACAGGCCCGGCAGTCTCCTGAAGACCGTGCTTTTGGAGAGCACCATCCGGAGGAGGAATCTCCGGAAGGACCACTCCTGGAAGAAAAAGCAGATGAATCAGGGGACCAGGAGCTGGAAGAGCTGCTGAAAGACATTGAAGTGGGCCTTTCTGAGGAGAAGGAGCTTTACCAGGAGATGGAAGAAAGAGAAGGGGAGCCGGATACTTCCGGAGAAGCAGACGCCGGGTTTGATGAAATGATTTCCCGGGAGCAGGGTGGTGCCGAGCAGCCGCAGGATACGGAAGCCGAAGTTGAAGAAAAGACCTTCCCGGAAGCGGGGCAGAGCAGTGAAGAATATGGGCAGTCATCACAGCAGGATGTATCAGAAATAGAACCGGAGGAGACTCTGGAGGATATCTCGGAAATTGCAGAGGGGACCGGAGAGACGGAAGAAGCAGAGGAAGGATTTGATCTTCCTGAGGATTTTAACATGGAGGACCTGGCCCTGAAAGAAGGTCCTTCACAGGCTTCTTCTGTTGCAGGCCTGGGGAGTGAGGAAGCTGTGCAGACCACCCCGGGGACAGGACAGGAAAAAACCCAGGCGGGTCTTCAGCCGGAGGTTTCCGGGCCAGGGGAAGCTGCAGAGCAAACCGCTGAACCAGCAGGGGAACAACCGGGAGCGGAGCTGGAAGAAGAGGAAACTGAGAGCTTTGATGAAGAGTTTGAAATGCCCGATATGGAAGACCTGGAGGAAATAGAGCAGGAGCAGGAACCGGTAGCTGAAACTACTGAAGAGGAGGAGGAGGCTTTTCAACAACCCGTAGCTGCACAGGAATCACCGGGGAGTGCTGAAGGCGGTCTGGAGCTGAGCGACGAGGATATAGTTCTGGTCAAGACAAAATTGAAGCAGCTTCAACCAGCGCTGGGAGCCAGAATTAAACACATAATAATAAATGAGTCAATATCTTCCGGGGACATGAGAGGGCTGCTTGACCTTCTCATTAAGGATGCCCCTGAAAGTGAGATAGGCTCCTTCGTGGAGAGGACTACCGGAGAAAAGCCGGTACCTCCAGAAAGGCCCTCAAGAGTAATTCGTGTTGAAAGAAAGGCGGCAGTTTTTGAAAACCTGCTCCAGAATGTGGGACCTCTTGCCCGGGTGGCTGCTCTTTCTGTGGCCATTCTGGCGCTGCTGGGAGTCATCTTCGGTGTATTTATCTATAAGCCTATGAAGGCAAACCGTTATTATGAACTGGGTATTCAGAATATACAAAATGCCAGATACGAACAGGCGGAAGAAAATTTTCAAAGGGCCGTGAATATTCATGAAAAAATAAAGGAATATGATAATTTTGGCTGGGCATACATGGTGCAGGCAAATTTCGATGCAGCGGAAAAGAAATTTTCAAAAGGAATAGATCGTGACCCAGGAATGAAAAACATTTCACTGAGGCTGCACCTGGCAAAGCTCTACAACATACTGGAAAGATACGCCCGTGCGGACCGAATTTATGACAGAGTCCTGCAGCAGCACCCCCGGGTGTACAAATACCTGGAACTGAAGGGCGAAAACCTCATTGATTGGGGCAAAAATGAAAACCAGCGTCTTGACCAGGCTTACCAGCTTTTCGAAGAGGCTTTTGCAGATGATTCTGACAATCCCGGACCATTATTCAAGATGCTGCACATCAATGTAATGAAAGATGAAAGGCAGGATATTGACAGACTTTATAATTATATCTCCAGGGTATTCCCCGATGCAGCTGATAAACAGGCATATACTGCTCTGGCGTCCTACTATATATCCAGTGGTTTGCTGGACCCGGTCAAGAGTATACTGGAAAAGGTTTTGAACAACTATCCCGAATATCCTCAGGCATACTATGCTGCGGCAAACTATTACGGGGCATTAAATCTCCCCAAAAAACAGGAGGAGTTTCTTAAAGCGGTGATCGAAAAAGAAACCAGCAGGGAGATTCCCTACCCGTGGGAAAAAAGGAACAGATCGCTGCTTTCCAGAGCATATACCGGGCTGGGAAAGATTTATGCAAACAGCACGGTACCTGGTTCTGCTGCTGAGGCGATAAGATACTTTACCAGGGCAATTGAACAGGATGAGGGTAATGGGGATGCGTATTTTAACCTGGCCCAGGTGTACTTTTATGATGAAAATAACTACCAGGCTGCAAAAAAGAACTACCTGAAAGCGGAATCACTGGGGTACAGCACCGAGCATCTCCAGTATAACCTGGGAGTGATTTACTTTTATGAGGAGCAGTTTTCCAGAGCGGTGAATTACTGGTCTGAACTTACCCAGTCAGAACAGGCCAATCCCAATGTAATCTTTGCAATGGGTGTTTCATTCCTGAACATGGGCAAGTACAATCTTGCACTGGGGGAGTTCCTGAGGCTTTCCCAGAAGTATGACCAACTGGTGGAAAATCTGGGCGAGGTCAAGCCCTGGAAGGCTTACCATAAAAGGATTTTACTGGAGGCTTCGGCAGTCTACAATAATCTGGGGGTTGCCTTTCAGAAAATGTATGAACAGAGTGGAAATCCTGACTATCAGAAAGACAGCCTGGTAGCCCTGTATAAGGCGGGAGAGTTTGCTGATATTATAGGTATGGAAAGGGGAAAAATTCAGTACAATGTAAATTACATAATGCATCCAGAGGTGGTAAGAAGCAGTATGGCTGTTGATGAAGATATAAGCGAGAGTCTGAGGTTCAAGATCCAGTAAGACCAATGGAAAAACCGGAGCAGTAATGGCTGTTTTAATTTCTTGCTAAACCGCAATAATATTGTTATATTTCCAACTCGAAACTTAAATAACTCAAGTGCGGCACCAAGAGGGGTAGGAAAAATGAGAGTTCATATACCCGGAAATAAAGTGGGAATGACCCAGATTTTCGATCAGGAAGGAAGTGTTGTCCCTGTAACTGTTCTGAAAGTTGGTCCATGTTATGTGGTGGACAAAAAAACGGAGAAACGAGACGGATATAATGCTCTTGTACTTGGCTACGGGGATGTAAAAGAAAAAAAAGTAAGAAAGCCCCAGAAGGGGCTTTTTCAAAAGGCGGGCATTCCTCCTAAAAAGATATTAAAAGAATCAAAGGTCTCGAAGCAGGAGCTGGACAATTTTGAGATCGGCCAGGAATTGAGTGCAGAGATGTTTAAAAAGGGAAAGTTCGTAGATGTATCCGGTAAGACCAAAGGAAGGGGCTTCAGCGGGGTAATGAAAAGACATGGAATGTCCGGAGCAAAAAAGAGCCACGGTACTCATGAATATTTCAGGCATGGTGGTTCCATAGGCTCATCAGCATCTCCATCCAGGGTTTTTAAAGGAAAGAAAATGCCTGGAAGATACGGATGGGCCAGAGTTACGGTGCAGAACCTGGAGATATGTGACATAAAACCAGAAAAGAACATAGTGCTGGTTAAAGGAGCTATTCCTGGTCCCAACAAAGGGGATGTGTATGTAGCTCCTGCTGTTAAAAAACCTGTATCTTGAGGTAGTACAGCAATGTCCAGATGGGTATGCGGGTTCTGTACCTGGAGATGAGCTGAAACCACGCATTTTCATATTAG
>JBMCUI010000174.1:0-5272 GCA_048622675.1 Spirochaetota bacterium
GCACATAGTCCATCTGTGTTATAATTCTCTTATCGTCTTCCGGTATCTGGTAGGTGCATTCATAGGACTCTGTCAGAATTTCGGGATTTTTCTGGTAAAATATCTCTCCTCCGGTAAAACCGTAGCAGCGTCCGATACTGCCCCTGTATATGGAGTACATTATCTCCAGAACTATCAGCTTCTGCCGGGTGGTAAGAGGACCGAACCTTTCTTCTGCCCATTCTATTATCGTATCGGAAACAAAATCAATGGCATTTTCAAACTCGCCGTCATTTGCAAACCTGAAGTTATCCCTGCCCCATACAAATTCGGTAAATGAAACTATGTACTCCCTCTTTATTTTTCCCTGGTCGGTGTACAGGTAGACGGTAGGCCTGTACTTTCCCGGCTGTCTGTAAGGCACTCCCCTGAAGAGCACCTCGTTTCCCTTATTTTTTACTTCCAGTTCAATGTTTCCATCGCTGTCAAAATCAAAACCTGCTCCTTTTACTATTCTGGCATAGTCCCTCAGCACAAACTCCAGCACAGGAGGAGTCCCACTGTGGCACTCTATATCCAGATGGACCCTTCTGTTTTTATGAATAGGGACATCTTTGCTTACCTCTGCATAAAAACTTTCAGTATTCTGGCCTGAATCAGGAATTGTATGAGCTGCAGGCAGGGCGCACAAAAAAACTGCTGCAAAAATACAAACCAAATATTTCACCTGGGTCCTACTCCTTAATTTTTTTCATAAGTTCATCTGCAAAAACGCGGGTGACCATCCGGAGATTACCGTTTTCATAAAAAACATAACCCTATATTGCCCGGTAAAGTGCCATTCTGCATGCACTGCCGTCATCTGCATAATAGGCATCCGTGATGTATGTCCTTGATCGAGTATCTTTATACCCAGCCAGCACGTCTACCTCACTGACAACTGCTGTTTTAATTCTTAGGTTCTATTGGGTTGTATTGACAGTTTTTGTTAAGAAAAAAAGGCTACTCCAGCGATGCCATAATATACCTGATCCGCCGGTGGGACTCCTCATGGGCGGAAAGCCTGTTCTTTTCCCTTTCCACCACTTCAGAAGGCGCCCTGTTCAGAAACTGGGGGTTCTGCAGTCTCTGCCTGCACTTTTCTATTTCATCCTCCAGCTTCCGCCTCTCTTTTTCCAGGCGAGCTTTCTCCTTATCCAGGTCAATAAGTCCCTCCAGAGGCAAATATACCTCATACCCGGTACCCACAGCAGAAGCACTCTTGCTGGGCTTCTGCGCCTCAGGGCTCCAGGTCAGCTTATCCAGGTTTGCCAGAAACCTTATCTGAGGATCGTTTTCCATTAACACTTTATGGATAGTTCCATTCAGAGCTTTGATGACTACCCTGGCCTTCATCTCAGGTGGAACATTCATCTCTCCTCTTATATTCCGGATGTTATATACTATCTCCTGCAGCAAGGCCATTTTTTCTTTGATTTCGGGGAATACATAATTTTTCTCAAACCGGGGGTATTCGGCAACCATTATGCTGTTTTTCTGTCTGTTTTTCAAAGGCAGAAGCTGCCACACCTCTTCGGTAATAAAAGGCATAACAGGGTGAAGAAGCTTCATACTCCCCTCAAGCACCAGAAGGAGTATTGCTGCTGCCCTGGCACGAAGTTCGGGATCTCCGCTGTAAAGCTTCACCTTGGAGGTCTCTATATACCAGTCACAGAACTCGTGCCAGAAAAAATCATAAATACATGAAGAAGCATCGCTGAGCCTGTATTTCCTGAGGAAATTGTTCATCTGTTTTATGGTTTCCTGATACCTGGTTAAAATCCATTTCTCTGCAGTGTCCAGATTATCCACATCCACTACAGGGTCCAGAGCATCCGGGCTGATCTCTTTTATGTTCATCAATATGTACCGGGAGGCATTCCATATCTTGTTGGCAAACCTGGCACCGGTATTGAACTTGTCCATGGACAGAAGCAAATTCTGGCCCATCGGAGATATGTTTACAATGGTAAACCTGAGTGCATCTGCACCATATTTTTCCACTACTTCTATGGGATCGATACCATTGCCCAGGGACTTGCTCATTTTCCTCCCCAGGGCATCCATTACCACCCCATGAATATACACATCATGAAATGGGACCTCCCTCATAAACTTAAGCCCGCTCATGATCATCCTGGCCACCCAGAAAAACAAAATTCCCGGGTCTGTTACCAGAATATCCGTGGGGTAGTAGTAGTCCAGCTCAGGAGTATTTTCAGGCCAGCCCAGGGTGGAAAAGGGCCAGAGCTGTGAAGAAAACCAGGTATCCAGAACATCAGGGTCCTGCTGGAGGTGGGTACTGCTGCAGCGGCGGCATTCGCCGGGTTGTTCCCTGGAAGCAAAAACTTCTCCGCATTCCTGGCAGTAATACACAGGTATCCGATGTCCCCACCAGATCTGACGGGAGATGCACCAGTCACGAATATGGTGCATCCAGTTCATGTATACTTTCTTCCACCGTCCAGGGTGGAACTTTATCTTTCCATCTTCCACTACCTGGACAGCCTGCCCGGCCAGCGGCCCCATTCTGACAAACCACTGCTGGGAAAGGTAAGGTTCTACTACCGTATGGCACCTGTAGCAGTGGCCTATTTCGGAAATGTGGCTTTCCTGTTTTACCAGAAGGCCTTTTTTCTTCAGATGGTCCACCACCGTCTCTCTGCACTGGTAGCGGTCCATGCCTTCACATTCTGGAATCCCATTCCTGTTTACCGTGGCATCTTCATTAAAAATATTTATCTGTTCCAGGTGGTGCCTGAGCCCCACATCAAAATCATTGGGGTCATGAGCCGGAGTAATTTTTACCGCTCCTGTACCAAAGGCCGTATCCACATAGGAGTCGGCTATAATAGGAATCTCCCGTTCCACCAGAGGCAGAATGAGTTTTTTACCCACATGCTCTTTGTATCTTTTATCTTCAGGATTAACCGCCACCGCGGTATCACCCAGCATGGTTTCCGGCCTGGTGGTAGCAACTACCAGACCACCTTCCTGGTCTTTAAAAGGGTAGAGGGTGTAATAGAGATAGCCGCGCTCAGAGGTGTGCTCCACTTCCTCATCCGATAGAGCAGTCTGGCATCGAGGGCACCAGTTTATGATGTACTTGCCCCGATAAATGAGCCCCTCCTCATAAAGCCTCACAAATACTTCTTTTACTGCATCTGAAAGGCCCCTGTCAAGAGTAAAGCGTTCCCTCTGCCAGTCGCAGCTTGCTCCCAGCCTTTTGAGCTGGTCGATGATCCTTCCCCCGTAGTTTTTCTTCCACTCCCACACCATCTGAGTAAACTTTTCTCTTCCTACCTGCTGACGGGTTTTTCCCTGTTCCGCCAGTTTTTTTTCCACCACATTCTGGGTAGCTATACCGGCATGGTCTGTGCCAGGTATCCACTCAGCATTGAATCCCTGCATCCTTTTCCACCGCACCAGGATGTCCTGGATGGTATTGTTCAACCCATGGCCCATGTGCAGGGCACCTGTTACATTGGGTGGAGGAATCACAATGGTGAAAGGCTTTCTTTCAGGGTCCACCCCTGAATGAAAAAAGCCGTTTTGCTCCCAGAACCTGTACCATTTTTCTTCTACGTTATGCGGCTCGTATTTCCTGGGAAGTTCCATGTTAGGCGCTCATCCCTCTTAAAAATATAAAGTTGGCAAAAAGTTAATTATCTCTCCAGTAGATGTCAAACACATTGTACCTGTCTGCACCCCGGCATAACCTGCACCTTGTTTCAGGCTAATAAATGGCCAGAACCAGCGACAGTATGGCAAACCCGTCTATTATATACAGCATCCAGTGGATCTGCTTGCCCCTGCCGGTAAGAAGCTTCAGTGCAGTATAAGAGAGAAAACCCCAGATTATTCCCTGGGTTATACTGTAGGTGAGGGGAATCAGTATGAGGGCCAGAAACGCGGGTATGGCCTCGTCCATCTTTTTCCAGTCCAGGTTTGAGATAGGTTTCATCATAAATACACCCACAATTACCAGTACAGGTGCTGTAGCTACCGAAGGGATAAACGAAAGCATGGGGCTTAAAAACATGAACGGAATGAAAAGAAGGCCTGCAATAACTGCAGTAAGCCCGGTCCTTCCTCCTTCTTCCACCCCTGCTGCACTTTCTATATAGGTGGTGCCCGAAGAGGTGCCAAAAAGTCCGGAAATGGTGGTTGCTCCTGCATCCACCAGCAGGGCCCTTCCCACATTGTACGGCTGTCCCTGCTTGTCGATGAGTCCTGCCACCTGGGAAACTCCCAGAAAAGTAGAAATACTGTCAAACATGTCAGTGAAAATAAGAGCGAATATTGGGCCCAGCATTCCCCACTTCAGTGCTCCTATAATGTCCAGTTTCAGGAACACCTCAAACGTTGGAAATGCAAAAACTCTCTCCGGCGGTGTTACAATAGGGTTATCCAGCATACCGGTGGCCACACCCACCATGCTTACCACCAGTGCAATAATAGAAGTAGAAATTATGCCCAGCACCAGGTCACCCTTTACCTTCATAATAACCAGAACTGAAGTAATGACCAGGCCGGTGAGAAACAGCGCCACCGTAAGGTCTATCCCCCCGAATCCTACTATAGTAGCAGGGTCGTGGACAATAAACCCCACCTCTTCAAATGCAATAAGGGTGAGAAACAGGCCTATCCCTGCTGCAACTGCATACCGTATTGATGCTGGGATAGCCCTTACAATGGTGGTCCGTACTTTAAAGACAGAAAGCAGGATAAACAGTATGCCTGAAATAAACACCGCCCCCAGGGCGGTTTCCCAGGGTATTCCCATCCCTTTTACCAGGGTATAGGTAAAAAAAGCATTAATTCCCATACCTGGAGCTATGGCAAAAGGAAGATTGGCATAAAGACCCATGGCTATTGATGAAAATGCACAAACCAGTACTGTAGCAAAAAGTACGCCGCTGAAAGACATTCCTGTTTTTGAAAGAATGGTTGGATTAACCACAATTATGTAGGCCATAGCCAGAAAAGTGGCTATTCCAGCTATGATTTCGGTACCTACTGAAGTATGATGCTGTTTCAGTTTAAATAACTTTTCCACTTAAAACCTCCTCCCTATAATTTATTTTCAGAACTTTTGCCGCCTGGACTTTTCTCAGAAGAAGCAGAGGTTACTTTCTGTGGGTCCCTGCCGGGTGCAGAGAGATAAATATATTTCACCGCTATGCTATAAAACAATGCAGAGACGGGGAACTGCGCCAGAATACACGCTGCAACTCCCAGAACAGTCTGGTTC
>JBMCUI010000175.1:0-5216 GCA_048622675.1 Spirochaetota bacterium
GTCCACTAGTGTGACCAACGTGCTCAATAATGTGAACAACTCCCCAATGTATTGGGCGAAATCTTTTTTACTCTAATACAGGGTATATGAAATTACAAGCATTTTTAATGTATCTTAATTTGGCCAGTCTATTAATCGAAAAAAAATTTAAATAATGCCCATAAAATAATTGACTTTTACACCTAAAATAGTTATCGTATCAGGCAATCAGCCCTGTTTCAGGAGAGCGGAATGCGGACGAAAGCCGCAGCGGTCCCGCCACTGTAACCGGGGATGAAAGCAGCACCAGGCCATTGCTTTTCGGGCCTTTTTGTAAAGGCGAGGGGCTGCTGAAGCTCCTTAAAGCTTCAGACAGCTTCTGGCGAGCATGCACGATGCCGGTAAATGGGCGGCAGCAGAGAGGCCAAAAAGCGAGAAGGCGCTGTGAGTAAGATGATCCGGGAGCCAGGAAACCCTTCTGAAACAGCTTAACCTTCGAGGAAAGGGAGTTGGCTCATGGTCTTCTGTTTTACCCTAACTGGTACAGACCGGACAGGATCAAACCAGTTAGAGCTATCCTTTAGGAATATCACCTGCTTATTTCGAAAACCCACCTCTTTTTTTCATGTCCTGACTGCCTGTAATCTGTATACCACCCTCCACGGTCTTAAAAAAGCCTTCCGTCACTCAGCAGCAACCTCTCACCGATTGACCCAACACTTTAACGGGTTAATATCACACTGCCATGAGTTAATAACCACCGCATTGAACCTTAAGCATTACATCCCCTTCCTGGCAGGCCCGGCAGAAAGGAGCAGCATTTCATTGCAGAAAGGCTGAATATCCATTCTGCCGCTTATCGAAGGTTACAAGGGCTGATACCTTAATACTTTTGCTTTAACTGCTGCAAAGCAGCGAACAAGACTATTGGAGCACAAAAACTTCTACAGGAGGTATAAAATGCCAAAGAAATTCTACTCAGCTCTGTTTGTTATTCTCTGCTCCGTCCTGACAGTACTGGCGGCACCCGGATTTTTTGCATACGGTGAAGAGCCTTCGGGCAGCAAAAAGGACTTTTCAGAAGACCCTGTATTTGAGCTGGAGGAGGTGGTGGTTACAGCTACCAGGACCAAAACCAGGATTCTGGATTCCCCCGCCCATGTCTCAGTAATCACTGAAAAGGACATAAGCGATTCCGGGGCAAAAAACATTGCTGACCTTCTTTCTTCTCAAACCGGGATCAGTGTCAGGGATTACGGGCCGGAAGGAAGCCTTAAGAGCCTCTCAATTAGAGGGTCCAGCTCGGAAGGAGTATTGGTCCTGCTGAATGGAGTCCGTCTGAATGACAGCCGCTCCGGGAGCATAGACCTCTCCCTTATTCCAATGCACAACATCGAGAGGATTGAAATTGTCCGGGGTGGGACCAGCGCCCTGTACGGCGCAGATGCAGTGGGGGGAGTAGTGAACATAATTACCAAAAAGGAGGCTGCCGGCGACCTTAATGTGAAGCTGGAAAATAGGAGTTATATTCCTCATGAAGCTGTAGTGGTAGAACAAAGTGGAGATAAAGAGGAAGTTAATCCAGACCCTATGGACCTTCTGGATACCCAAAAACTATCCATCGAATATTCAAAAAATATTGGAGAGGTAGATTTTACCACATCAGGTTCATTTACTCGTGCAAAAAACGGATTCGTCTGGTACGATGATAGTAATATCAATGATTATAGAAAACTTAACAATGCTGATATGCTGGGTGTCGACATGTATACTGGAATAGCAGTACCAACTGGTACTGGCACCACTGAATTTACCGGGCTTTTCAGCTACAATGATAAAAATGTACCGGGATCAACTACCTATCCTTTAAGCGATGCAAGCCAAAAAGATGTAATGTTGAATGGGTCTGTCCAATACCAAACTCCAGAGATTTTCAGCGATTTTCTTACTCTGAATGCCAAACTCAATTATAAATATTGGGGGCTTGATTATGAAGATTCTTATACCGACAGCCTTCACAAAACAAATACAGCCAATTTCGATTTATCACAGAAGATGTTTGCTTTTGATAGTCTTACACTAATTTATGGTATAAATCTTAATTATGATTCGGTTGAAAGTACTGACATAGGAGTAAAAGACAGAATAAGTGGTGGTATTTTTATTGAAAGTCCGATTTATATAACGCCATCATTTACTTTAACTCCCTCAACCAGGTATGACTACTACTCTGACTTTGGAAATAGTTTAAACTTCAAGCTGAGCAGCAATTACTATTTATCAAGCAACTCCAGTCTTAAAGTAAGTGTATCAAAATCATCCAGAGCTCCAACTTTAAACGAATTATACTGGCCCTATATACCTCCTTTTTTAGACATCCCGGGTACAGAAGGGAACTCAAATTTATCAGAAGAGAGTGGTTATAGCTTAGAAGCTGGCATTTCGGGAATTGAAACAAACATGAGATATGATGTACACCTGTTTACCCGGTATATGAAGGAAAAAATTGAATGGAAGCTTGATGGTGATAATGTATACCGTCCATACAACATAGGACAAACCCTGTACCCGGGCCTTGAGGCAAATGGAGAAATCAACGTATTTAAAAACATCTGGCTCAATGGAAATTACACCTTTATATACAGTTTTGTTCTGAAAACAAATACAAGTGACTACTCCCTGAGCGATGACAAAAGAGCGCCCTACACCCCGGTTCATTCGCTCAGTACCGGGGTCAAATACAGGGGGGCAAAAAATCTACTGGGCCTGGATGTTCAGTACCAGAGCAAGCAGTATACGGACGCAGCAAATACTACGAGCTCTGACTCCTTTGTGGTGGTAAATGCTGACTACAAAAGAAATATTTCTGACAACTTCACCCTGAGTCTTGCTGTTGACAACATATTCAATACCACCTACCAGACAAAATACGACTACATCATGCCCCCGCTTTGTATAAGAACAGGGATTGAAGCCCAATTTTAGTACATTCATTCCCTCCTCCATCTCCTGTTTAAGGAGCCTCCATCAAATAGGAGCCCGGGACTTTTCCACCCGGGCTTCTTATTGACATAATTCAACCATGTATATACAATAAAGCATGGCCACACCTATTGAAAGCTTTGGAAGAGGGTTGATAACCCGTACTGCCAACTTTACCGATTTCTGCGCCTATATGGTAGTAGTACTCAGAACAATATTCGGGAAGAAAACCGGTGGTTTCAGGACCAACTTCAAAATACTTCTCAAACAGGTCCTATTCACCGGAGTGGATGCTCTTCCCCTGACAGCTCTGGTTTCCCTGGCAATCGGCGGTATTGCCATAATCCAGTCTTTAACTATACTTCCACGGTACGGGGGCGAAGCGCTCATAGGAAAACTGCTTATTACTGTAATTGTCAGGGAGTTGGGGCCTCTCCTTACCGGGTTCATTGTAATAGGGCGTTCAGGAACAGCTATTACCACTGAAATTGGAAATATGGAGGTATTCCATGAAATTGAAGCCCTGGAGGCAATGGGAATTGATCCGATAAGATATATAGTGATACCCAGAATTTTCGGGGTAACTGTTTCTTTGATATGTCTGAATATTTATTTCAACACATTCGGTCTGATAGGAGGTTTTCTGGTATCGAAGATGTTTGTGACAACCAGCCTTTCTGTATTTATGCAGAGATTGATTGAATCAGCTGTACTATCCGATGTCAGTGTAAGCCTCCTTAAAGGATTTATCTTTGGACTGCTTATTTCCCTGATATGCACATTTCAAGGATTTTCTGTCAAAACTTCCACAACCGAAGTACCCCGAATGACTACCAGGGCAGTGGTCAATGCCATTGCTGCCCTTTTGATTGCAGACGGTGTAATTACTTTTATATACTATACCTGAAGAGCAAGACCTATGGCTTTACGAGGAGTAGTGCAGCATACCCAGGAAAGCGTGGTGGAGTTAAAGAATGTTTCATTCTCTTTAGACAATGAGCCGGTGCTGGAAAATATATCCATGAGCTTTCCCAGGGGCAAACTGGCTGCCATTACCGGGCCTGCCGGTTGCGGAAAAAGCACCCTTTTGAAATTAGCTGCAGGCCTGCTGTGTCCTGACAGCGGCTCTGTATATATCGAAGGAAAACAGCCTTCCACCCTGCCCACAAAAGAGCTGTTCCAGATGAGAAAAAACTCAGCATTTGTGTTTCAGGACGCAGCCCTTATCAGCAACCTTTCTGTTTTTGACAACATTGCCCTGCCCCTTCGATATCATCACCGGTTTAAAGAAGCAGAAATCGTCCAAAAGGTTGAACAGATGCTTAACAGCTTCAATCTGGACAATGAAAGGGACCTGCTCCCGGCCCATCTTTCTACAGGACAGAGAAAACTGGCCAGCTTTGCCAGGGCTCTAATTATCGAGCCAAGCCTTATATTTTTCGATGAACCAATAGCAGGCATAGATGCCATTGCCTGCACCAGAATAATCGACAGAATCCTTCCATTGAGAGACGACCCCGGCATAACTATCATCATGGCAAGCCATAATCTTGATTTTATAAAAAGCTCGGCTGATTATATAGCACTTCTTTACAGACACAGGTTGTTTGCCTATTCGCAGAGGGACCATATACTCAAGTCGACAGACCCTGTACTGCAGCAAATTTTATCCATTATAGTGGATGAGGAAGAAGCAGTGGCCAATGAAATCCTAAAAATCCTTACCTGGAGAAAAGAAGGTTGAAACAATTACATACAAATAATCTTCGGGAAAAATACTATGCAGTTTAAATTTAAACACACTGAAAAAATTGTGGGGATATTTCTTGTTCTGGTAATTGTGGGCGTTGTAGGTGTAGTCATCCTTATAGGAAAAGAAAAAAGGTGGTTTGAAAAACCCTACCAGTTTACTACCAGGTTCATTTCAGGTGAAGGTATTTCTCCGGGAATGCAGGTAACTATAAAGGGCATTCAGGTGGGAGAAGTAAGATCGGTCAATCTAACCCCCGACAACTGGATTGAAGTAAAGTTTTCTGTGTTCGAGGAGTACACCCGGCACATCCGTAAAGACAGTGTGGTAAAACTTCGCTCTCCACTTATCGGAAGCAAGACTCTGGTAATCATCCCTGGCGACAAAGACATGCCGGCAATGTCCGACAATTCCTTTATATGGTCAGAAGATACCGGGGTGGGAAAGAGTATACTGAAGGAGCGTCAGAAACTGATAGAAGAACCGGACCAGATCACCAGAATAC
>JBMCUI010000176.1:0-5134 GCA_048622675.1 Spirochaetota bacterium
GGCCAGAGAGGGAAGATTGTATATAATGGACAGAATGGATGAAGTGATAAAGGAACCGGTAGGGACCATATCAAACTATGCTCCCAAGATTATTACTCTTACCATTCCTCCTGAAAAGATCGGTGCCGTTATTGGAAGCGGAGGAAAGACCATTCGTTCCATTATCGAACGTACAGGCGCGAATGTGAATGTGGAGGATGATGGAACAGTTACTGTATCCAGCAAAAACCGCGAAGATGCCCAGCAGGCGTATGATATGGTGAGAGAGCTTACCCAGGGTCCTGAAGTTGGAAAAGTCTATGAAGGCAGGGTAGCACGGGTGGTAGATTTCGGAGCATTTATTGAAATCCTCCCGGGACAGGAAGGCCTGTGTCATATATCCCAGCTTGAGCACAGACATGTAAACAAAGTTTCAGATGTGCTGAAAGTGGGAGATACAGTGAAGGTTAAGGTTACAGGCATAGACAATCTGGGTAGGATCAACCTGTCCAGAAAAGAAGTTTTGCCGAAGCCGGATCGGTCTGAACCAAAGAAGGGTTTTAAGTCCAGGCCCCGATCAAAATCCAGGCCCAATCGTTGAAAAAGTTTCCCCTTCGGTCTCAGGTGTGACATCTTGACGGAGCAGAGGAACCTGGCTTGAAGTCAGGTTGCCTTTTGTCGCCCTCTGATTAACCCCCGATTCCCAAAATCGATTGATAAAAACCTTAATTGCCTATATACTATGACCCTTGGTTTTTGTGTTTTTCTTTATACAAATAGTGATTCCAGAGGGGAGCTGTTATGCAAAATGACAGTGAAAATCTCAAAAGGGCGAACAAGCCCATGGAAGAGGCCTCCGGTCTTCATAGGCTGTACAGGGGAAAGATAGAGGTGCTTCCCCGCTGCAGAGTGAGGAGTTTTACCGATTTCAGCATATGGTATACCCCGGGGGTGGCAGCCCCATGCAAAGAAATTGAAAAGAACCCAGATTCTATTTACGAGTTGACCAGCAAATGGAATACCATAGCTGTGATCTCGGATGGCACCCGGGTGCTGGGCCTGGGGGATATAGGCCCTGAAGCAGCCCTTCCGGTGATGGAGGGGAAGTCGCTTCTGTTTAAATATCTGGGCGGTGTGGATGCGTTTCCTGTATGCTTGGATACCAAAGACCCGGATAAGTTTATTGAAACAGTCAAACTTCTCCAGCCTTCTCTGGGAGGGGTAAACCTGGAGGATATTTCTCAGCCCAAATGTTTTTATGTACTGGAAAGGCTGCGAGGGGAATGCAGGGTCCCGGTCTGGCACGATGACCAGCAGGGCACAGCCACTGTGACCCTGGCAGGTCTGATTAATGCATTAAAAATTGTAAATAAAACGCTCTTTGAGGCAAAGATAGTTTTCATGGGAGCAGGTGCAGCAAATATCCGCATAGCAGACCTTATTTTTAAAGCAGGGGCAGACCCGAAGAAGTGCATTATGATGGACAGCAAGGGCTCCCTTCATTCCGAGCGGGATGACATACAGAACAACCCTCAGCTATATGAGAAGTGGAAAATGTGCCTTGCTACCAATGAACAGGGTCAAAAAGGTCCGATGTGGGAATGTCTGGAAGGGGCTGATGCGCTGATTGCCCTTTCCAGGCCGGGACCAGGAGTAATAAAAAAGGAATGGATTTCAAGGATGGCCAGGGAGCCCATTGTGTTTGCCTGTGCCAACCCGGTGCCTGAGATCTGGCCCTGGGAGGCTAAAGAAGGGGGAGCCAGGATTGTGGCTACTGGAAGAGGAGATTTTCCCAATCAGGTAAATAATTCCCTGGGATTTCCCGGTATATTCAGAGGTGTTCTGGATGTAAGGGCAAAGGCTATCACTGATGAAATGTGCATTGAAGCTGCCAGAGCCCTGGCCGGTACCGCAGAAAAAAACGGTCTGAGTGAGGACTACATTATACCTAATATGGACCAATGGGAGGTATTTCCGGAGGAGGCAGTGGCAGTGGGAATGAAAGCCATGGAGCAGGGGGTGGCAAATCTGCACCTGGAAAAAGACCAGCTTTACCGCATCTCTGAGCACATCATTAGAGATGCCAGAGAAAAAACCAGAATGCTGATGGAAGAAGGGTTCATAAAAGATGTGAATCGGGAGGCTGGATAAAGAACAGAATATTATTCTGGATGGATTATGATGGATTATAAAAGCTTACCAGTATACGAACATAAAGACGTTATTATAGACTCACTGAGAGACAACAGGGTGGTAGTGGTGGAAAGCCCTACCGGATCAGGGAAAACCACCCAGATTCCCAAAATACTGTACGATGCCGGTTTTGCCGGCAGCGGCAGAATAGGTGTCACCCAGCCCAGAAGGATTGCAGCTCTGTCAGTTTCCCACTATATTGCCGGACAGTACAATACCGCTATCCCTGGTCTGGTTGGATACAAGATGAGGTTTGTGGATGAGACTGTACCAGATACCCGAATGGTCATAATGACAGACGGCATCCTTTTGCAGGAGCTGAAAACCGATCCCCTGCTGTCTGAGTACAGCATCATAATGGTTGATGAGGCCCATGAGAGGAGCCTGAACATCGATTTTATTCTGGGGCTTTTAAAAGATGTTTTACGCCAGAGAGATGACCTGAAAGTGGTGGTCTCATCAGCAACCATCAATGCAGAGGTTTTTTCGGAGTATTTTGATGAGTGTCCGATAGTTAGTATTGATGCAAAAATGTACCCGGTGAAAGTTGTCTATGATCCTCCGGAAGTTCCCCATGACCCGGAGTCCATATTAAATAAAATCGGTGAAATTGTAAAAAGAATTATTTCAGGCGGGAAGCAGGGTGATATACTTATTTTTCTTTCAGGGGAGCGTCAGATTAAGGAATGCATCAGCTATCTTTCAGACTTGGATAAGGGTAACAAAAACCTGGAACTGCTTCCCCTGTATTCCCGGCTTTCCCAACAGGAGCAGGAAAGGGTATTTTACGATTTCCCAGGAAAACGAAAAATAGTGGTAGCCACAAACATTGCTGAGACCAGTGTTACCATTGATGGGATAGTGCATGTGATCGATCCGGGGTTTTCCAAGCTTAATTTTTACAATCCAAACAACTATACCTCTTCGCTCATTGAGGTCCCTATATCCAGGGCCTCCTGCAACCAGAGAAAAGGAAGAGCCGGAAGGACCGCTCCAGGGGTATGCTACCGGCTGTACACTCAGGAAGATTACAACCAGAGGCAGCTTTTTACCACTGAAGAAATATACAGGCAGGACCTCTCCGAGGTGGTACTGCGCATGGCAGAGCTGGGTATAAAGGATTTCGAACATTTTGATTTTATATCCAATCCTGGATATAAGAAAATATTGAACGGGGTAGAGGTTCTTCGGCTGTTGGAAGCAATAGATGAAAACAGGCAGCTGACAGCTATAGGCCAGATGATGATCAGGTTTCCCATTATTCCCAGGATATCCAGAATGATTGTAGCTGCTATATACGAATACCCCAATGTACTGGAGGAGGTCCTGATTGCAGGGGCTTTCCTGAATGGAAAAACTCCTTTTCTTCTGCCTCATGGCCTTGAAATGGAGGCGCGAAAGGCCCATCATTCATTCAGACACAAGTTGGGAGATTTTGTTTCTTATCTCAAGATCTACCGGGCGTACGTAAAAAGCTCTGACAAGGAAGATTTCTGCAACAGCTGTTTCCTCGATTACAAGGAAATGAAGGAAATATACAATGTAAAGAACCAGCTGCAGGAGATAGTCTCTGAGATGAAAATACCTGTTACCAGCGGAGGGGGGCTTACTGATTACCTGTGTGCTGTTTCCAAAGGGCTGGTGCAGTTTGTGTGCATGCGAAAAGGCAGAGGCACCTATTCCAGTCCTACAGCTTACGGGATCAAGATTCATCCCGGGTCTGTGATGTACAAACAAAGGCCTCAGCTCATTGTTGCCGGTGAAATAATGAAGACATCCCAGATGTACGCTATGTCTGTTTCTCCCTTAAAACCTGAATGGCTGGAGAGAATATCCCCGGAAGTATACAGTCTATTTTTTGAAAAAAAGAAGAAAAGGAGAAAACCAGCTGAAGCCAGAAGGAATTATACCAATTTTATCAAAATTGGCGGTGAAACATTTAAGATCAAGTTTACCGGAAAGAAAAGAAAGACAGTAATATTTCCTTATGAAAAGTTGAAAAGGGTGCTCTCTTCTGTGAACTTTCTGCAGGATTACAAGGGACTTAAGGGAAAAGTGGTACTGGATGGTTATGAGCTGCTTACTGGTATGAACCTGAACAGAATATTTTACCTGGTTCCGAAAATACACGGAACAGAAAATATTCTCACCAAATGGCCCAAAAATGCACGGTTTGAGTACCTCAGAGACGCCCATGAAATTGTAAGGTATGTGCCCTATCTTCTTTATCCCTGTAAAAAGGCCAGAAGTAAAAACAAACTGGGGTTTTTAACATTGCTTACCAACGGTGATGGTATGTACTGGTATACCAGTTACAGAGATATTGTACATGCTGCAGATGAGTGCATCTCCAGCCTGGAGTATCTTTTCGACGAAAATATAAATATACTGAACAAAGATCAGGAAAAAGTAATTAACGAAGCTTACCGAAGGGTCTCAGAGATTATGGAAGAATAAACAGCCATTATATACTCTTTTGCCCAGGTCTTTGCCCTCTTTTTTTGACGAAATAGGTGATATGTCGCTGTCGCTTCAGGCCAAATTACTCCGGGTATTGCAGGACTTTGAATTTTCGAGGCTGGGGGGTCATAAAACCATTACTGTTGATGCGAGAATAATTGCAGCGAGCAATAAAAATCTTCCTGAAATGATTAGAAAAGGTGATTTTCGTTCCGATTTATTTCACCGTTTAAATGGAGTATGCCTGAGCCTGCCCCCATTGAGACAGAGAAACGAAGATATACTGGAGCTGGCAGAGTTTTTCCTGATGCAGTGTAACACCAAGTATAACAAAAATATAAAAGATATCTCAAGCCCGGTTAAAGAGACTTTTTATTCTTATCATTGGCCCGGTAATGTCAGAGAGTTGAAAAACTGTCTGGAAAGGGCTGTGGTGATTTGCGAAGGGAATTGTATATACCCTGAGCACCTGCCGGATAGTATAGCTAATACCCCTATAAAC
>JBMCUI010000177.1:0-5052 GCA_048622675.1 Spirochaetota bacterium
CCTCCAGGGAACATACACTTCCACTTTACGAAACATACCATCTTACCAGCAGAGAAATTGAGATACTCACGCTCATTGCCATAGGAAAAAGAAACGAAGAAATAGCAGAAAAGCTTTTTATAAGTCCTCATACGGTAAAAACCCACCTCTATAATATTTTTAAAAAGATCAATGTCTCAGACAGGCTCCAGGCTGCCTTCTGGGCTGCCCACCATTTAAAGTCCTGATGGTGGGCCGATGACAGCACCCACTTAAAACCGGGCTGCTGCTTCAGCCCGTAAACTGCAGCCCGTACTTCCGGTAATGGGACTTTATGGGATATCAATTTCCAGTAAAAATTCTACGCTATCTCCTGCTGCGTGCGACCTAATACTCTACTATTAGTTTTTGTTTTTCTTTTGCCCCTTAAAAATACGCTGAAAATCATACCAGCGGCTTATTGTTTTCTCCGGGCTTTTCGATATATTTATCAACTATATCAATTAATACAAGTTATATAATCTAAAAGGGATATATTAATAATGTGAGAAAAAATTTTGAAAAAAGACAGAAGGCGGTATGAACGGTTCCAGCTGAGAACTCCTGCCAGGATGACTGTAATGCATCACCGCAGGAAAAAAAAGAAGACCCTAGAACTGCATGCCCATAATATATGTGCAGGGGGTGCCTATTTTCCCACTGAGCATAAATTGGAGGAGGGCACCCGGGTCCACCTCGACCTTATACTCTCTATAGAAATGCTGAGAAAACTTGAAGGTTTGAAGGGGATGGTAAGAGTTAGCGGTACAGTGGTGCGCACCGATGAAGAGGGTATTGCGGTAAGCTTTGATAAGGAATACGAGATGGTACCCATAAATAATACATAGGTCCAAACGGCCCCCATAACAAATACACAGGCATGGAAATTATGATAGAAAATAAAACAGACGGCAGCATTGATATGTTCGAGGACAGGATTATCTATGTAATTGGCAGCAAAAGCTTTATGAATGCTCTTGTCTCCGAGTACATAAGGCGTGAGCTTGGGGTTGAATGTATCTGTAATCAAAGTCTTGAAGATATTCCAAATAATGGTGGAGCGTTCAAGCAGAAGCCGCTGGTGCTGATAGACGTAAACGGGCAAAAAGTAAGCAGACTGCTGTCCGAAATTACAGAGTACTATAAAGACGTCATAGCCCACGTCCTGGTTGTGCTGTTCAATATGAATCACCACACCGGCATCGAAAAAGAAGTGCTCTCACAGGGAATACGAGGATTTTTCTATATTGATGACACTCCCGAGCATTTTATAAAAGGCATAAAAGTTGTTTTCGATGGCCAGCTGTGGGTTTCACGCTCACTGCTTTCGGAGTGTGTGTTGCATGGGATAAACAGTTATTCCCCTCTGGCAAATCCCTATCCCATTATCAACAATGAAAACAACCATCTCACCAAACGCGAAGTAGAGATACTCGCCATGGTTACCGTAGGGTCAAGAAATGATGAGATAGCTGACAAGCTCTGCATCAGCAACCATACGGTAAAAACCCACCTGTACAATGTTTTTAAAAAAATCAATGTGGCTGACAGGCTTCAGGCAGCCCTCTGGGCGGCAAAAAACCTGTAACAGCCGGATAGGAGAAAAGTATTAGTCACCATGAACCAGTACTACTTTTACCGTACCGTTGGTCGGTCAAATTATGCCATAAAATACGAAATAAAATCATACTCACTCCTTATTGTCATTTTTTCATTTATTAAATTAAATATATCCATGCAAGAAAGGCGGAGATTGGACAGGTTTCAAATAAGCATCCCTGCACGGTTAGTGGTCAACAATACCGGCCAGCAGAGGGAAGTGCTGGAGCTGAGTACCTGCAATATCTGTGCAAGAGGTGCATTTTTTAAAACAGACCACGATATTCCCAGGGGGACAAAGGTCCAGCTTGATTTTGTCTTATCTATCGATAGGCTGCAGCAGCTGCTGGGTGTGCACAGCTACGTGAGCATAAAAGGAAAAGTGGTCCGTTCAGGGCTGGACGGGATCGCAGTAAAGTTCAACAAGACCTATGAGCTGATGCCCTACAGAAGCGTCTAAGGCAGCACCACATTGGTTCCTGGACAAAAGGGTAGCCTGTTTCGGCGGCACTCTTTTGAGGGAGCTTCGATTATTCCGAAACAATACAGGGTTTGCAGGGCGAAATTTACCCGCCTGCCCCCGGGATTTATATTAATGCTTTGCCGCTTTTTATCAATTTGCAGGACAAAAATTAAGTCCAGATAGAGAGAACCAGTTCATGAACAATAAGTATGTACCAGGGAATTGGGGACCAGTATATAAGATGTAACGATGAGATATTATTACCCTATAAATTACACTATTTATGAGCGCAGTTGACCATTCAACCTACCAGGCCTTTTTAAAAAGCAGGGAAGCACTGCACTATTGGGAACTGCATTCTGTAGTGTGTGCATGCAGCAGGTCCGACATCCCGGTCATGCTGCTCAAAGGTGCGATTGATATTGCTGTACCCCGAAATCGTCCGCCTGAGTTTATCAGGAGATATATAGGAGACCTGGATATTCTCATTAATAAGTCTGATCTGGAAAGGGCAGTAAGAATACTGCACGAACTGGGGTATCAGCCTGAACGTACCGGTAATATCCCAGATGACTGGGACAAGGGCTTGAAAACATTGCATGAGCTGGGATATCACCCTGACTACAGCAATAATTTCATTTTTATTGGAGAAATGAGCTTCTTGAAGCTGCACCCTGTATGCAGAGTTGACCTTCACTTTCATCTGGACAAGTTCCCCCGCTGCCGGGGGCTGATTGATGTGGACCAGGTATGGGAAAGGGCCACGAAGATTGAGTTCGATGAAACACATGTTTTTGTCCCTTCCCATACTGACCAGGTGTGGTTCCAGCTGGTCCATTTTTTCTACCAGCACTCGTTTTCTCTGGAAGAAATGATAGGACCAGAAGGGAGGCTTTTTTATCTTCTGGATATGATACATCACCACCGGGAACATATTGACTGGCAGTGGCTGGGACATCAAGTCTCTTCAAATAAAATGAGTATATGCCTGTACTTCCTGTTGTACGGGGTGTATAAAAAGCACCACAGGTACATGAGCTGTTTTTATAACAGCAGGATGGTTGAACGGGCGGCTTTTTTATGGGAATGGATGTTCTGGGCACAGAACCTCCCGCCCATTTTGGATTATGCAATAGGTCGGTTTACTATTCTCTGTTTATTCAGAGGGTACAGGCTGTACCAGACGTGCAAGATTTTGTTTCGGGAATCTGTCAAAGGAATGTCCAAAAAAGATCTACTCGGCAGATACCGCCTGAGCAATTTTCCTTCTTTGTACCGGCCGGTGTGCCTGGTCCACCTGATGAGACTTCTGCTGTTGAATTTTATTATAAAGCTGTGCTACCTTGGTTTTATTTTAAAAAGAAAAACAACTTTTCTGACTCATCCGGGAAACACGATATGAGGAACACCATACAAAACCAATAAAGGTAAAAGCCTGAAATGATAGACAAAACATACTGTCCCAGAAGAAAACAAGGACTTGTGCAGAAAAATCTTCAAGACGGATGCGTCATTCAGGATAAGGACCAGGAGCAGCTGTATACCCTGAATGTAACAGCAGCTCTGGTATGGGAATACTGTGACGGGAATCATTCTATTGAGAAAATCGCCCGGGAGATTGGTTCTGTATGCAGTGTGAAATCAGGGGAAGTTTTTGATGGCGTACTGCATATAATTGCAGACTTTCAGCAGAAAGACCTGCTGGCCTCTCCATCAGGATAAAACAGATATGTTCTTGAAGCATTATCAATTCCATTCTTTTCGGTTCACTCTGTCAACACCGCTCCGGGAGCTGCAGTCAGAGCTTGATTTGCTTTATCCGGCCTGTGCAACCGGCCCATGTGATTGTCCAATAGCATGGTCTTTGCACCGCACCAGCACCAACGGGAGCATTTCGTACATGGTCTGTCAGAATGGACATCCTGTTGTTTTTACCCGAACCCCCGGCCAATTGATGGAAGAGCTGGAATGGATTATCACCTTAAAAATTCTCTCAAACATGAAGCATTTCCTGCAGGTCCATGCAGCCGGTCTGGTCAGGGACGGGAAAGCCCTGCTGCTGGTCGGCCCTTCCGGATCAGGCAAAACAACGCTGACAGTACAATTGCTCGGCAGAGGCTGGCAGTGCCTTTCTGATGATGTAATTTTCATCAATCCCGAAAACGGCATGGCCTGGCCGTTTCCCCGGGGGTTCCATGTGGACGGAAATACAGAAAGGCTTATTTTGGGGAGGTATCGTAATAATAGAAGTACCTCCATGGATGCATCGGGAAAACGGCGTTTTGATCCATCCGTGATTCGTAAAGATTGGATAGCAGGGCCAGCAGAACCCAGGTGGCTTGTGTTTTTGCAAAATGGGCAGCATGACCCGAATATCGGGTATGGTAAAAATAAGCTCACTCCTGCAGGTGAAACTCTGTCACTTTCACTGCTGGTAGGGCAGACTATCAACTGCCTTGACCATGAAGACAATGGCCTCGGGATATTGGCCCGGCTGGTCAGGCACTGTGAAAGCTTTCAGTTCCATGCGGTAAATTTGAGCTGTGTAGATGAATTAATAGCAAATCTTACAGGAGGGGAAGTAAAAGCGCATTCCAGCAGTAATAAAAAATACTGAAAAATAATGATAAAAAAGATTGACATATTAGCAATTTTTAATATATTGGATATAAATGAATAAGTGCATATAAAAAGTTGTGTACTATAAATTATAAATAAGGAAAAAGATATGGCAGAGGAAAAAGAACAGAAAGCTGTTTCTCGACGTGAATTTTTAAAGAAGAATTTGAAAAAAGCTGGGTATATTGCTCCCGCACTTATGGTACTTTCGTTGGCATCTCTGGATGCCTGGGCTAGAGACTACAGGATTAAAAAACCGTGGAGGCCCCCAAAGCGCCCATAGTAGCCTCCTGAAAGGCCGCGTTCAGAGCGGTAACAGCCGCACTGAAGATAATTGCAGTGTGGCCTGAGCC
>JBMCUI010000178.1:0-5034 GCA_048622675.1 Spirochaetota bacterium
TACATGTAGTAGGAAAAGGCAAAGTCCCATTGAATAGAGTCAAAAAAGGAGACAGTTTATTTTCAATATCCCGCAAGTATGATGCTAATGTAAACAAAGTTGCTGATATAAACGACCTGCCGTCTTCTCTTATTACAGTCGGCCAGAGAATATTTATCCCGGGGGCATCATTAACTGCCTGGCAGAGGGCTGAAGCAATTGGAAACATATTTGAAAACCCCACTCAGGGAAGGATAGCCTCCAGAATGGGATTTCGCAAAGACCCCTTTACCAGAAGAATTGCCTACCATGCAGGGGTGGACATTGCCAACACAGTGGGTACGAGGGTGTGTGCTGCACAGTTCGGAAGAGTGATTTTCACAGGATACAAAGGCGATTATGGCAAAGCTGTGGTAATAGCACATCCGCAGGAGTATACCACTCTCTATGCCCCTCTGGATAAAATAACAGTCAGAAGAGGACAATCTGTTTCACGGGGTGAAACAATTGGACGGATGGGAAACACCGGCAGGTCCACAGGTCCGCACCTCCATTTTGAAGTTCACCAGCACAACAAGCTGATCGACCCTCTAAAAATGGTAAGGATGCGATAAATGCTTGTTAAATACAAAATTTATTGTATAATAAGAAAATAAAAGAAACAATTATCAGATCCAAAACATATATCTCCTGAACGGCACATGAGGATAAGAAAGAGACTGGCGTACAGGCTTAAGAGCAAATTCCTTATCTGGACCTTTTTATTAAAAATTAAAATAAGCACCTCATTCAGGTCCATTCAAAGAAACACTTCAGGGCTGCTGCGTATACTAACCTCCCACATTGATTTCAATAAATGTATCAGATATACAAAACTGGCTTTTTTTTTGCTTCTGGGTGTTTTATATATAACCCTGTTTCCCTCACCATATACATTTGTAACTGAACAAAAGCCTTTTTACGGAGATTTCAGCTGGAGTTGTATCAATCCAACCCGACTTTCGGAAGGTAATTTCAGTGAAAAGGGAAGAGGAGGGCTGGAGCATTATGTACCCAAGCTGCGACTTCTGGAATATGAAGTACAGGACGGCGATACTCTGTGGAGCATTTCCAGAAAGTTTGGTGTTTATCCTGACAGTATTATTTCATGCAATGTATTTTCCAATGTGCACAGAATTTACCCCGGTGAGGTGGTATTAGTACCAAATATCCGCGGAATCTTTATTACCGTAAAACAGGGCGATAGCATATTTAAATATTCCTCAAAGTACAGGGTCCCCACTGATTTTATAATGGAGGTCAATGGTCTTTATACCAACAAGCTTACACCTGGTATGAAAATATTCCTGCCAGGAGTGAAGTTTAATACTATGGAGCGGGCTTTTGCCCTGGGAGAGGCTTTTGATAAACCTGCATGGGGAAGACTGACTTCCAAGTTTGGATATCGAAGAGACCCAATTACCGGTAAGAGAGCATATCATACCGGCGTAGACATAGCTGCCAGAGTAGGTACAAAGGTTTATGCTTCACGTGCAGGGCAGGTAATTTATACCGGAGACCGCTACGGATATGGAAAATGTGTAGTGATGGAGCACCGCTTCGGGTACACTACTGTTTATGCTCATCTGTCGCAGATTTTTGTAAGAAGAGGCCAGAGAGTAGAAAAAGGCAAGGTAATTGGAAGGATAGGAGATACGGGCAGGTCAACCGGACCTCACCTCCATTTCGAGATCTGGTTGAAAAATAGACTGATTGACCCCCTTACCCAGACCAATATGGCCATCCGCTAGATTTTAAAATATGCTCCAGCCCTCCTTCGGTCCCCATACCAAAATGATATAAGGATAAAATGCATTGTCAGACCCGAATGTTTGATATATTGTTTTTGTAAATATGAAACGTATAAGGTCTCCGGTATGAAATTCACTAAGATAATCTGCACTGCAGGACCGAGTACCAGCCGCTACAGCACCCTCTTAAAAATAGCAAAAAAAGGAATGGACGTTGTACGAATAAATATGTCCCATGGATCTCATGATGTGCATTTGCAGATAATTCAGTCCACGAGAAAGGTATCCGAAAAACTGGTAAAATACATCGGCATTATCATGGACCTTCAAGGTCCCAAAATCCGGATCGGCAACCTGGCGGGTGAGCGGGTGATTCTCAGAGAAGGAGAAAGACTTACCCTGACCTCCAGGCAGGTGTCAGGGAATACCCAGGAAATCAGTATTGATTACCCCCTCCTGCCCAGAGAGGTAAGAACGGGGGAGCGGATACTTGTTGATGACGGGAACATAGAACTGAAGGTGGTGGGCACTGACACTGACAATATTTACTGCAGGATAATAAATGGAGGCGAGCTCAAATCGCACAAGGGTGTTAATCTGCCTCACACCAGAATAACAGCCTCCTCCATTACTTCCAAGGACATGCAGGACCTGGAGTTCGGTATTGAACAGGGAGTGGACTTTTTTGCTTTGTCTTTTGTCCGGGAGGCCCGGGAGGTGGAGGAGTTGAAGCAGATGATACAGAATAGAGGAGCGAATATTCCGGTAATAGCAAAAATAGAAAAACCGGAAGCCATTAAAAATATTGATCATATCATCCGGGCTGCTGATGGTATAATGGTGGCCAGAGGAGACCTGGGAGCAGAAACATCTCCTCAGGACGTACCAATATTCCAGAAGATGATAATAAAAAAGTGCAACCAGGAAGGAAAGCCGGTTATCACTGCCACCCAGATGCTGGAGTCTATGATGGAGCACCCCAGGCCTACCAGAGCTGAAGCAAACGATGTGGCCAATGCAATTTTCGATGGCACCGATGCGGTAATGCTTTCCGGTGAGACTGCAGTAGGGAAGTATCCCCTGCAGGCAGTACAGGTTATGGCTGATATTGCAAATCGAACTGAAAAGGAAGTGCTTAAAGCAAGTGCTGGAAAGGCTGCTGCCTGGCAGGAATGTCCTGACACTGGAAGTGATGCTGAATCGGTATGTTATGCAGCCTGTAAAATGACTTCTACTATGAAGGCTAAACTAATTGTGGCATTTACACTCTCTGGCAGGACAGCTTTTCTTGCCAGCAGGTTCAGGCCTTCTGTTCCAATAATTGCCATGTCTCCCGACGTTCAGGTTTTACGAACCCTTTCGCTTTATTGGGGTGTACATGCTGTATATGTAGACAGAGTAGATACAGCTGAGAAGTTGCTCTCCATGGCGGAGAAAATACTGACTGGGAAGAAACTTTGCAGGGAAGGGGATGTGGTAATAGTTGTGGGTGGGGTGCCAGTGCTTGCCGGCGAGCCGGCAAACATGCTCAAGGTCCACCGTGTAAGTCTGGAGGAAGAAAATATTTAAAAGCCGGGGTACGCCGCCTGCTGGGCGGCTGAGCATCGGGCAAAAAAGTAGCCTGCCCCCTTTTTTGTTAAAAGGAGATATTAAAACTGTCGTACCTGGATAGAGTTATTTCTTCCCACTGGTCATCGATGTCCGTCACCTGGGCGCCTCCAGGGCCCTTTTTTATTTCTTCCAGAAACATGATAAGACTGTCCTTGATGCCTTCTGCCCGAATTTCCACTCTCCCGTCAGACAGGTTTCGGACCCATCCTGTTATTCCATATGTTCTTGCTCTGCGTACAGCAAAGAATCTAAAGCCCACTCCCTGAACATTTCCTGATATATATGCATGAACAGAATATTCTTTGTGATCGTCCATTATCCGCTCCTTTTCCGATGTTTCGGAGTTAAGATTCGAGGCGTTTGATGATACTCTTAATATTTGCTTTATTGGAGTAATTTGGGTCAACTGCCAGAAGAGATTTGTAAATATGCAGTGCTTCTTTTTTTTTCCCCTGTTTCAACAGCAGGTTGCCGAGAGGTTCGTAAGCCTGAGTAAAGCTGTTGTCTGCCTTGATGGCCCTCAGGTACTCGGTGACAGCTTTGTCTTCTTCGTTCAGCTCCAGGCAGGCGGTAGCCAGCCCGAAATGAGCTTCCGGTGAAAGGGGATTTATTTCCAGTGATTTTTCAAACTGCTTCTGTGCTTCTCTGTAAAGTTCGTTTTTTAAAAGGGCGTTACCCAGGTTTATCCTGGCCGGCAGAGAATGGGGGTTTAAATTGATTGCCTTTCTGAGAGTTGCCAGTGCTTTTTCATAGAGATTGTTCTTAATATATAGATCACTGATGTTATTGTATGCTTCCATATACTGGGGGTCAATTTCAATGGCCTTCTCATAGACGTGTATCGCTTCAGAATATTTTTCCAGCTTGGCATAGTTGTTGCCCAGGTTATAATAGTAGCGTTTATCGTTCTTATTTATCTCAATAGCTTTTTTCAGTTCCTCAACAGCTTTGTTATACATTTCTTCATTTTCGTAAAGAATGGACAGATTGTAGTGGGCAAGGTCCTTATCCGGCTTCAACTCCAGGGCAATCTGGTAGTGCTTTTTAGACTTTGTGTACATCTCCTTTTTCCTGTATGCATCTCCGAGCTTTATATGGGCCTCTGGATTATTCGGTTCGGCTTCAACTGCCCTGGAATAGCATTCAATTGCTTTATCCATGAAACCATTTTCGTAGTAAAGCAGCCCCAGGTTGATAAGTGCTTTTGTATAGTCCGGTTTTACCTGCAGGGCGTTATTGTATGCTTTTATAGCAGTGTTGGTTTTGCCCAGTTTCTGTGCGGTAAGGCCCAGATTATAAGATGCCTTGTGAAAATCCTGAAGAAGCTCCTGAGCTTTTTCAAATGAGTTTAGGGCATTCCGGTGGTCACGCCTCAGGTATTGAATTACACCCAGTTTGTAGTAGGCCATCCCATTGTTTGGATCAAGCTCCAGGGACTTTTTGTACTCTTCTGCTGCACTTGATAAAAGCCCTTGTTTGTCATAAATTTGTCCGAGAGTGTAATGGGGAAGGGCCAGAGTGTCATCTTTTTTCAATGCTTTTTTACTGGACTCTATGGCCCTGCGAACATTCTCCGAAGATGAGCTGTCCTTTTCGAAGTATCCTGCACCCAGGTATGCAAGTGCCCTGGCATAGTCCGGTTTCAGGTCCAGGG
>JBMCUI010000179.1:0-4999 GCA_048622675.1 Spirochaetota bacterium
GCACCTGGTCCTGCAGGCCCTCAAGATGTGCGACTGGGTGCAGAAAGATGCCGCCTCCCTGCTGGGAGTTTCAGTCCGGGTGCTGAACTACAAAATCAAACGGTTCGGCATCACCCACCCCCGCTGGAAAAAATACAAGTAAGGTACTCTATTTCACATCCATCCTTCTAATGTAATATTTTCCCATTCTGTATTAAGATTTTTATCCTCATCTTTTATTGACTTATACCCCTCTACACGTCACCAATTTGTAGCGGACTTTCATTCATGGGCCTTCTGGGCCAGGCTCCCCACGGGGCTCGCAGTGGCATGGCTGGAGCCGAAAACATTTTTGCACCATATGTCATTGCGAGGAGGGGGCCTTATGCAGTTGAATAGAAAAGCCTCCTAACCGCTCTTCTGGTTACGAATATGTAAAAGAACCCGAATATAATTGCAAAATCGTAATCTGTATTCTACACGTCACTCTGCTGCCGCCCTCCCAGGCTGCACAACTTCTTTCATATAAAGGATTAGGAAAGCATACCGGGAGAGCTTCACTGGCACGTTAGTTGCTATATGATAGAGGTAAGCTGAAGAATAAAGTGTTCTTTGAGAGCAGCATATAAAAAGTTCGAAAAGGCAAACTGCCCGAAAGGGCAGGACGCAAAGCTTCTGGCCTACGTTCCTGCAGGGACATGGCAGCAGGGCTGCCGGGCGGTGGAGCACCCCCACGTGCTGGACATCGCAAGGCTAATAAATCAGGAGGTGCTTTATGAAATACCTTTGCAGAAACCTGAATATTCTCAGAAACCCGGTACATACAGGGCTCTTTTTAAAGATATTGATACTTTCTGTATGCGGCATTGCCCTTACGGTGCTTTCATCCTGTACAGTGGACCCCAAGTGGATGGACCTCTACTTCAATGAAGACCCGGGGACAGACGACCCCACCCGGGTAACCGTAGTGTGGGACCCCAATACAGAGCCGGACCTCGAAGGGTACAAGCTCTACTACGGCTTTGGCAGCAGAGATTACGGGTATGTGGTCAATGTAGGTGACACCACCTATACCATTAAAGACCTGGTACCGGGTGAGACCTACTACATCGCAGCCACTGCCTACAACACCGAAGGGATGGAAAGCGACTACTCCGAAGAAGCAGTGTATACCGTACCCGAAGAAGGAAGCACCAGCTGAGTGGGTATGGTTTTAAAACACTCATTCGTATTTGATTTGATTGCATCCGGGTTCTCTTTTTTACAGGCTATACATCCTGCTTCTTACTCCGTTTAAACACCCTGTTGAAATACACCACCACCCCGATCTTTGCATCGTTGCCCATACCGGTGCTCACCCCAAAATCAGTGCTGGTATCCTTCGATTCTGAACCCGCCACGCTCTGTTTAGTTATGGTATAGGTAAAATCCAGTGTAATGCTGTACTCAGCAAACAGTGACAGAACATTGAATACTGCTACCTCCAGTCCCAGGACCGGCCCGGCCGAAATCGGAATACTGGCAACTTTTGTCCAGTTGTCTGCATCTGTTTCATCTTTATACCAGGTAAAGGCTGCATCCAGAAAACCCCCGATGTAGGGCGATATCTGACCCGGAATAAAATGATGCTCCACGGTACCTCCGGCTGACACCAGCCATGAGCTGGAGCTTTTCGAGTACCCAAAATCAAACATCGCTCTATATGCCATTTTTTCTTTCCAGTACCTTTTGAGCCCAACCCCACCCTGGTAGCTGTCTACATCCAGCAGTATATCATTCACATTGAAAATAAGACCCGTTTTATGAGGGTTCTTTCTGGAAAAGATGCCGGGTTCTTTATTGTTTTTTCCCTCCGCAGAGGCCTGAGTACCTATCACCATCCCTACCAAAAAAAGAATTGCCATAACAATAAACACTTTTTTCATGTCCTATTCCCCCTTTTTAATGTGCCATCCACAGTACGTACCACCCGCCCATTGGATCCGCCGTATGGTCGCGAGAAGTGTGCATCCCAGAAGCCTGTCCGTTAACAGTAATGTAGTCTACCGCAAACTCATACCTCCCATCTCCAAAGTCTTCGTGATACAGAGTATATTCCGGCTTTTCATCTCCAGGCAGCTGTGCAATCTCTTGCCAGGTCCCTGCCCCTGACTCTCTGTAATAAATCCTGTAGTACTCTATAGGGTCAATAAGGGTGCGAGCATCAAAATCAGGTGCACCCCAGGCTAACGTAAGCGTATCTGAGGTAACCAGTACCTGCTGAGGCTCACTGGTATACTGGCAGCCTACCAGAACAATTAATAAAAACGCCGCAATAGAAATTCCTGCAATTTTATTAAACATTTTCACACCACCTTTATAACCATTACCATTGTACCACCCTGTTCTTGACCCACACCAACCCGGCAAATAGCCCAGCACCCAGGGTATTTGCAGCCATATCAGAAAAAGAAAAGCACCGGTAGGGGACTATATACTGTACACACTCCAATAACACCCCGTACCCTACTGCGTATAGGAAAGACCTGCCGGCCCCAAACCCATTGATATAAAACAGAAAACAAATAACCAGATAGCTCAGAAAATGCTCCAGCTTGTCCGCCTCGCTGACACCCGGATACTCCTGTACAGGGACAACCGATACTATAAAAACACCCACCAGAGTTACTGTTAATACCACAGCTTTCAGCCTGCCCAATTTTACACCCTCATACCATCCTGAGTATTCAATTTATTCACATTATTCCATACCTTGATACCATATATTTATCTTTTTATATCCCAAAGGAAAATAAAAACCAATTTTTCATGTATTTTATTAATTTTTACAATTTCATTATTGAAATATGCCACTAAAAGAAGTATCATTTGCTCTGAAATGGGTCAACCAGGCTCCTCCGGCAGAGGGCTCAAAAATTACAAAACCTAACCGGGCTTCAATGGACTCAAAGGATATACACCAGTATGTGGATGATTTTCACAGTCTGCGGCCTGTAATTGAAAACACCGACAGCGCCATAGCTGAAGTCGCCCTCTTTGTTGAAGAAACATTCGGCATCACCCTGACTGATGCGGAAATATGCCGGCAGAATCTGGGCACCCATGAATCACTCAAAAACTTCCTTTTGAACAAACTAAAAGGTTGGCATAAATGTGCGGAATCTGCGGAATAGTTGACCCCGGCGGTGTATCAGCACCGGATACCAGGCTTATCACCAGAATGATAGGCCGGCTGCGTCACCGCGGGCCTGACTCAAGCGGCTACTACCAGGGTGATACGGCTCTGCTGGGCCACGCACGGCTGGCTATAATCGATGTTGACAGGGGGGGCCAGCCCATGAGCAACGAAGACGGCAGTATCTGGATAACCTATAACGGTGAAATCTACAACTATATAGAACTGGCAGAAGAGCTGAAAGCAAAGGGACATACCATTAAAACACACTGTGATACAGAAATCGTGGTGCACGCCTTTGAAGAATGGGGAGTCGACTGCTTTAACCGGTTCAACGGCCAGTGGGCAGCTGCTCTGTGGAACGAGAAAACCCGGAGGCTTCTCATCTCCAGAGACAGACTGGGGATCAGGCCCCTGTACTATACGTTTTTAGATAACAGGTTTATTTTCGCCTCAGAAATAAAAGCATTATTCGTCCACCCCGGTCTCCAGCGCTCAGTTGATGCCGGCGGTCTTGCTGAAGTGTTCACCTTCTAGGGTCCGGTTGCCCCCCGAACAGTATTTAAAAACGTCCAGGAGCTGCAGCCCGGGCATTTTGCCTGGGTAGTAAACAGCAGGCTGAAAACCGATTCATACTGGGACATCACCTTTCCCTCTGCGATGGACCACCTCCACAACAGCAAAGCCCACCATGCACAGGTGCTCAGAAACCATCTGATAGAAGCATCCAGGCTCCGGTTTACCAGGAGCGATGTACCGGTTGGGGCCTATCTTTCGGGAGGCATTGATTCGTCATTAATTTCTTCTATAGTAAACAGCTATACAGAATCACCTTTGAGCACTTACTCCATGCGCTTCACCGATGAGGAATATGATGAGGGCCGGTACCAACATGATATGATACAGCGGCTGGGCACCCGCCACAGTGAAGCGGCCATATCTCATTCATCAATCGGAGACATTTTCCCTACAGTCATCTGGCACACCGAATGCCCCATTCTCCGCACAGCTCCCGCTCCTCTGTTTCTCCTGAGCAGGCTGGTGCACGAGTGCGGCCACAAGGTGGTGGTTACCGGAGAAGGGGCTGACGAAGTGCTTCTGGGCTACGATATATTCAGGGAGGCAAAAGCACGACTGTTCCTCTCCCGGGACCCGGCATCCAGAAAAAGGCTGCATATCCTGGATGCCCTGTACCCCTGGGTGCACAGGTCTCCCAGCACCATACCTGCCTTCGGCAGGGCATTCTTTAAAAAAGCCCTGTACCCATCAGACCCGGCCTTCTCCCACCGTCCCCGGTGGACCACCACCGCTGCACTGCAAAACCTCCTGCACCAGGACCTGCAGGCCGAAATACATAACCTGAATATCGAAGAGGAACTGCTCGGCAGGCTATCCCCTGCCGGCACCACCTGGGATATGCTCTCCAGGGCCCAGTGGCTTGAGTATACCACCCTGCTTTCAGGGTACCTGCTCTCCTCTCAGGGCGACCGGATGCTGATGGCCCATTCTGTGGAAGGACGCTTCCCCTTTCTTGACTGCAGCCTGGTCGACTTTGCCAACGGCGTTCCCCCTCAGCACAAGCTGTTCGCACTTGATGAAAAACATCTGCTGAAGATTGGGTTCAGCGATCTCCTCCCTCCATCAATACTGCAGCGGCCCAAGCAGCCGTACCGGGCCCCTGACGCAGCCAGTTTTTTCGGTACAACACATGAGTGGGTGGACGACCTGGTAAGCGAACAAACCCTGACCGATGCCGGTATCTTCAATCCGCCTGCTGTTCATCGTCTGGTAGAAAAATGCAGGCAGAAAAAAGGCATGCACATGAGCAATACCGACAATATGCGC
>JBMCUI010000180.1:0-4980 GCA_048622675.1 Spirochaetota bacterium
GTATTGAACTTTCCCAGCTTAACCACCTGGTTCTGCAGATCAAAAACTTTTTCTAGGCCCTCCTTTTTGCTCTTTTTTAGTTTTTTCTCCAGCTCTTTTATTCTATTCTGCAGGGATTGTATTTTTTGGGATATTTCATGGGGGCTCCCACCCAGTGTCTGGGAGATATTCTGGAGCTTTTTTTGATTCTCTCTCATCATCTTCAAGCATTCATTACCGGTTACTGCTTCAATCCTTCTGAACCCAGAGGAAATACTGCTCTCTCTCAATATTTTGAATGGGCCAATACTTCCGGTCCGTTCTACATGGGTGCCGCCGCATAACTCCATGGTCAGACCTTCGATCTCCACTACCCTGACCTTTTCACTGTACTTTTCTCCGAACAGCGCCAGTGCGCCCATGGATTTTGCTTCATCAAGTGGGACATCATAATGAACGTTCACCGGTATGTTTTCCATTACCTTTTGGTTTACTATGTCTTCGATCTCATCAATCTGCTCTATGTCAAGAGGCTGGTAATGGTTAAAATCAAACCGAAGCCGTGCTGGTTCCACCAGAGAGCCAGACTGGGCTGTCTGGGGACCCAGTACTTTTCTCAGAGCATAGTGGAGGAGGTGAGTGGCAGTATGATTTGACATAATTTTTTTTCGCCTGATCTCATCCACCACTCCGGTATAGGAGGTGTCTTTTATCTTGCCTTTTTCCAGTTTACCCAGGTGCACGAAAAGCTCTCCCCATTTTTTTACGTCTATTATCCTGAGCCTGGTTCCATTGCCTTTCACGTATCCAGTATCGCCTACCTGACCTCCGGCTCCCGCATAAAATGGAGTTTTATCAAAAACTATATGAATGCCATCTTCCGTGGACCGGTATTTTATAATTTTCATGTCCTCCTGCTTCAGGGTCTGGTAACCGGTAAAAGCTGTAGGCTTCTGATCTCTCACATTGGTCCACTCCTCTTCTTCCGAAGCCTGAAACCGGGAGCCTTCTCTGGCCCTTTGTCTCTGAAGGGCCATCTGTTTTTCGAATCCTTTCCTGTCTACTTCAAGCGAAACTTCCCTGGCCATAATTTCAGTCAGGTCAAGGGGAAAGCCATAGGTATCATGCAGAACAAATGCTTCCTCCCCGGGAAAGGTGTCCGAACCTTCTTTCTTAAGCTTGTCCACTGTTTTATTAAATTCTTCCATTCCCCGATCCAGAGTCTTCAGAAAAAGCTCTTCTTCATTCAGCACAATTTTATGAATGAGCTGTCTTCTTTCTTCAAGCTCCGGGTAATGCTCTTTCATGACTTCCACCAGAGGATCGATCAGCTGGTGCAGAAACGACTGGTCCAGACCGAGCAGCTTTCCATGCCTCACCGCTCTTCGCAGTATTCTCCTCAGTACATAACCCCTGCCCTCATTGGAAGGTATCACCCCGTCCGCAATGGAAAATGCAATACTCCTGATGTGGTCGGCAATTACTCTGAATGACACCACTCTTTGAGGGTCGGTTGAAGAACAGCCGGTTATCTGTTCAACTTTTTCAAGCAGAGGCAGAAACAGGTCGGTCCTGTAATCGGAGCGGACCTCCTGGAGCACCGCCAGAGTGCGTTCCAGACCCAAACCGGTATCGATGTTCTTTGCAGGCAGGGGAGTAAGTTTTCCATTATGTTCCCTATTGTATTCCATAAATACCAGGTTCCACAGCTCAATAATCTCCCCCTGTTCACTTCCCTGCACCAGATCTTTCGGTTCCTCAGGAGAGTAATCATAGTATATCTCCGAACACGGACCGCAGGGACCTGTCTCCCCCATACTCCAGAAGTTTTCCTCATCACCCTCCCGGATGTTTCCCAATTTCACAATTTTATCTCGGTCCACCCCTATATGGTTCACCCATATATCATATGCTTCCTGATCATAGGTGTAAACGCTTACCCACAGGTGTTTTTCAGGCAGCCCCAGATGTTTGCTCACAAATTCCCATGCCCACCTGGCAGCCTCCTTCTTGTAGTAGTCTCCGAACGACCAGTTTCCAAGCATTTCAAAAAAAGTATGATGCCTCCCATCCTTGCCAACATCTTCCAGATCGTTGTGTTTCCCACTCACCCGTATACATTTCTGCACGGAAGCAGCCCTTTTGAAAGAGGGCGTATGCAGTCCCAGAAATATATCTTTAAACTGGTTCATCCCTGCATTGGTAAAGAGGAGGCTGGGGTCATTTTTCGGGACTACGCTGGCGCTTGTAACAATGCGGTGGTCCCTTTGTTTGAAAAAAGATAGAAACATATTTCGCAGTTCAGCTGAAGTTATCACTGAAATACTCCTCCATTACCTCATTGATAATATCAAAAGCAAACCCTCGATTTTGCAGATACCGGAACAGCCTTCTCTTTTTAACCTCCGGCAAGCAGTCGTTCATACTTCCCATTTTTTTCTGTGCAGCTTTCCGGGCCAGAATATTTTCTGTATTCCGGTCAAGCTTTGCAGAACATGCCTTTTCTATCAGCTCTCTGTTTATACGCTTTTTTCTCAGCTCATGCACTGCCCTGATTCTTCCCATGGGCCTTGAGTGTACAACCCCTTCCAGCCACCTGTCTACAAATACCCTGTCATCGATAAGCTTTTGCTTCTTCAAAAACTCCACAACTTCTTCAGCCACCGTGTGAGCAAAACCCTTGCTGGAAAGCCTGTTCTTCAGCTCATACTCCGAGCGGTCCCTGTAGGAAAGCAGCATAAAAGAATAATCTCTGGCCCTGGCGAACTGGTCTTTCAACTCCAGCTGTTCTATTTGATGATCATCAACCGTATCACCCACATGCAGACCCGAAGAGATAAGAGTATTATAATCCATCGAGAACCGGTACCTGCCGTCCACAAAAATGGAAAATCTGTTCTTGCGTTTTTTCTGGGTCTTTATTTGGGTTACTTCCATTTTTTCTAAATTATAGATGAAAAGCTCAAAAGAACAGAACAAAAATAAAAAACACACAGTATTCATCTCCTGCATCACGATGTTTATGTTACCTGTAACCTGTTATAGATAAATAAAATAGCAGACCGGTCCTTTTTCTTGACTAAACTGATAGTCTATACTATCTTACACTTAGGTATGGGGGAAAGATGAAAACCTACACAGGCCCGATAGAGCAAAAAGAGAAAAAATGGTATATAATTGATGCCAGGGGAAAAGTACTGGGAAGGGTGGCAACAAGGGTGGCTTCTATACTCAGAGGCAAACACAGGCCTGATTATTCTCCTTCAGCAGATATGGGTGCTTGTGTTATAGTCATTAATGCCGATAAAATCAGGGTTACCGGGGCAAAGCAGTCCAGAAAGATGTACTACCGGCACTCAGGTTATCCCGGAGGAATAAAAGGGGTGAGCTTCAGTGAAAAGTTAAAAAAAGACCCCTGTTTTCCCATCTGGCAGGCGGTCAAGGGTATGCTCCCCAAAAATAGACTGGGGAGAAAACAGCTCCAGCACCTCAAGGTATATGCCGGGGAAAACCACCCCCATGAAGCTCAACAACCAGAAAAACTGGAGGTTTAAATGGCAGATAATAACTGGGTATTCGCAGTAGGAAGAAGAAAAACTTCCATCGCCAGAATAATGGTAAGAAAAGGTGAAGGGACTATTTCTATAAATAACAAAAAGCCTGAAGAATATTTTCCCACGAAAAACCAGGTAATTGTAATCAACCAGCCCCTGGAGGCAACTGATAATAAAGACAACTGGGAGTTCAGAATAAATGTGGAAGGGGGAGGCTTTGCCGGCCAGGCTGGGGCAACCCAACATGGTATAGCCAGGGCACTGGTAGCAGCAGACCCTGATGCAAAAACCGCTCTGCGCAAGGGCGGATTTCTCACCCGTGATTCGAGAATGGTGGAAAGAAAGAAGGCAGGCCAGCCCAAGGCACGGAAAAAATTCCAGTTCTCCAAGAGATAACCTGCAGTTTTCAGCACTCTCCTTGGTCCAACCCCTCAACAGCAGAAAACTACAGGTTATTGAAAGCAAAATGTCAACCTTCAAAGAACGTATTCTTAAAGGCTCAAAAACCTCCGGACCTATGTTAAATAATCTGCAGAACCTGCAAAAAGTCCGTACATACTTTATAGGCCCCCATTTTTTTTAACAGCCGTATATATCTGTCCATTTCTTCGCTTCTCACATCCGTTTTTTCGTTGACAAACCCAAGCGGAACCACCCCCGCCCCGGCAGCAGCCATCATGTCATCGGGCATATCTCCCACGTAATATACCCTGTCTTCCCTGCTGTATCCGCTTTCCTCCCTGCAGCGCTCCAGTATATAGGGATGGGGTTTCCTCAAACTGGACTGATGTATTTTCTCAGCCTCTACAATCTGGTCTTCTGTAACAACTGCCCTGAACATTCCGTAAATACTGAACTTTCTCAGAGCATAATCGGCCTCTACTTCCGGTCTGCCTGTAGCTATAGAAACAGTACTTTTCCCGGTCAGGTATTCAAGCTGCTCCCTTGCGGGTATAAGCTTCTCCCGGTTAATATACCCCCCTCCCCGGTAAAATAGGGGAGCCTCAGAATAAATTTCTGTGAAAAGCCCCTCTCCCAGGTATACTTCCTGGAAAATTCTTTTTGCCAGATTTCCGCTCTTTACATCACCGCAGTTCAACAGGAAAGGGGAGTTTTTGGCTAATTTGTTCTTGGTATTAAAGTAAAGTTTTGAGATGTTCTGACGGGGCAGCTGGTTCTGGAGCACCTGCCTGTTGCAATTTCTTAATGTACTTCTGGTCCTGTTCAACACTTCATGGTCATTCTTCTCACCACAACCCCGGATAATGTGCTCGGAAATATGCCGGTTATACGGGTCAAAATAACTGCTCAGGATAGTATTGAGAATGGTATACGTAAGGTCCCAATCGTTGTTGAGCCCTCCGCTTTTTTTTATGGAATCAACATCCTCAAGCGATATAAAATGAGGGGAAATATTCGCCCCTATTACCAGCTTAAGGTAATACAC
>JBMCUI010000181.1:0-4939 GCA_048622675.1 Spirochaetota bacterium
CGAGATCTACACACTGCATATCGTCGGCAGCGTCAGATTGTGTATAAGAGACAGCAACTACACAATCTGTTCAAAGAATATAATTTTTTGCCCCATTTTCAACCAATAAACGATTCAGTAGAAAAATTACACCAGGTTGAAGGTATTATAATAGGAAGTGATAATTTTACAAAAGAGATGTTCCACAATGCCAAAAAGCTCAGGGCTATTATAAAATATGGCGTGGGCACAGATAATATCAACAAGGAGGCGGCCGAAAAATTCAATGTAAAAATATTAAACCTCCCCAGTATCAACAGTGATGCTGTTGCAGAAATGGCGCTGGGTCTGATGCTTTCAGTTGCTCGAAAAATTACAGAAAGCGACAGACTGTTAAGAAAAGGAACATGGTCAAGGCCGCTGGGATGCAAGGTCCAGGGTAAAGCACTCGGTATTATAGGTACAGGGGCTATCGGGCTCTGTCTGGCCCGGATGGTTGAAGGTCTCAACATGAAATTACTGGGGTTTGATATTAAAAAAGACCAAAGCTTTATCAAGCATAATGGAAAATATGTACCACTGGAGGAGCTGTTGAATCGTTCTGATTTTATATCCATCCATGTCCCTCTAAATGAAAACACCTATCATCTTATTGGTGAAAAGCAGCTCAGTATCATGAAACCTACAGCTATTCTTATCAATACCTCCAGGGGAGGGGCGGTGGATGAAAGGGCACTTTTCAAAGCCCTGCACAATCACACTATAGCCGGGGCAGGTGTTGACGTATTTGAAACTCAACCTGCAGTACAAAACCCCCTCCTGGGGCTCGAGAACACTGTGTGCACCTCCCACATTGCCGCATATGACAGTGAAACCCTTCGAAAAATGGATGCAGAGTGTTTGGAAAAACTACACCAGGCACTGGAAACGACAGATAATTGATTGCCGATTGGTAAGAAAGGTATCTATTTCAGTTTTTCACCATCAGGAGTAGAAAATGTCAGAAAAAAACTACATTATTGCCCTTGATATGGGCACCACCAGCACCAAGGGTATTCTATACCGGATAAACGGGGACATTGAGGCAATCAGATCACAGGATTACTCAACATATTATCCTGCCCTCAGTCTTGTAGAGCAGGACCCAGATGATGTACTCAGGGCAGTTATACAGGTGGTGGGGAAATTGATGAAAGAAAGTGCTCTCAGGCCTCAGGATGTTTCTGCTCTGGTTTTTGGGGGGATACTGCACAGCATGATACCGGTTGACCGACACTGCACCGTGCTGAACCGGGCCCTTATCTGGGCTGACCTGCGCGCTACTGAGCAGTCCGGGGAGCTTCAAAGCCGGCTGGACAAAGAAGAGGTAAGAGAGCGCACCGGATGCTCCCTCCATCCGATGTACTATCTGCCCCGGCTTTTATGGTTCAAACAGCAGGCCCGGGAAATTTTAAAAAGAACCTACAAGTTCATTTCTGTAAAGGGGTACATTCTCTACCACCTGTTTGGTGAGTTTGTAATAGACAGGTCCATCGCTTCCGGTACAGGGGTATGGAACATGCATACTCTGGACTGGGACCAGGAGCTTCTACAGCATGCAGGAATGGACCGGTGCTATTTTTCAAGGGTTGAGGAGACCACCTGTATGACCCTCAAGCTCAATAAAAAAATGGCGTCCAGGATGGGCCTTCTGGAGGGTACTCCAGGGGTGGTAGGAGCCTCTGATGGACCTATGGCCCATTTGGGCAGTGTAGGCATGTCCCGGGATTTAATGAGCATGACTGTTGCCACTGGTGCTGCTTTAAGAAGAAGGGTGCCTGAACCTATGGTGCTGCGGGGCAGGGAAGCATGGTGCTACTATATGTCTGAGGGAACCTGGCTGCTGGGAGGAGTAATGCATGATGCTGGAATAGTAATGAGGTGGTTTGCAGACAACTTTATTCAGGACGCGAACAAAAGCAATGCCGGCACCCATATGTTCGAGCTGTTGAACACCTATGCCTCCCAGGTTCCCCCGGGGTCGGAAGGCCTGCTGTTTTTTCCTTTTCTGGGAGGAGAGCGGTGCCCCCACCATAACCCGGAGATCAGGGGTGAAATAACCGGGCTTTCATTCGGCCACAACAAAAAGCACCTGGTCAGGGCCCTGATGGAAGGCATCTCCTACCGGCTGTTTTCCATCTACAGAATGCTCAGTTTCGACAGAGAAATAGACCCGGTGGTAACAGGAGGTATTCTAAAGTCGCCGGTATGGCTGCAGATAATCTGCGACTTTTTCGGCAAAAGCTTCTGGAAGCCCCAGGTTTCGGAAGGATCGGCCTGGGGAGAGGTGCTGGTAGCTTTGAGGGCACTGGGAATCATAGCAAAGACTGATGAAATAGATACGTATGTAAAGCATCACGGTAAAATTGATCCACAACCGCAGGTGCACCAGGTCTATCAGGAAATGTTCCACCGGTACAATGAGCTGTACCGGGAGCGTTTTTAATGAGAAAAATATACCACTGCTCAGCCTGAAGCTCTAATAACCCTTGCCTTCTGACTAATTTATTGAAATTATTATACTGGTGGACAAAATGCACCGCATTGCAGGGGTAAAATCAGGAGTGACCCTGCAGTACTTAATCAAACCAACCGGGAGAACGACATGAGAATATGGCCGGGAAAACCCTACCCTATGGGAGCGACCTACGACGGAGCCGGAGTCAACTTTTCAGTATTTTCAGAAGCAGCAGAAAAAGTGGAGCTGCGCCTTATTGACGAAAATGGAAACGAAGAGAAACTGCCTCTGCCTGAAATGACCGGGTTCTGCTGGCACGGGTACGTTCCCAACCTGTCGCCGGGACAGCGCTATGGTTTCAGAGTATACGGCCCCTGGGACCCTGGAAGGGGACATCGATGCAATCCTTCCAAACTGCTGCTTGACCCATACGCCAAGGCCATCGAAGGCCGGGTTGCCTGGGACCAGGCGGTATTTCCCTACCGTTTTGATGATCCGGAAGGAGAACCAGACACCCGGGACAGCGCTCCGTTTGTCCCAAAATCAATTGTAAGCAACCCCTTTTTTGACTGGGGGGATGACCACCTGCTGCGTATACCCTGGAATGAAACCATTATATACGAGGTTCATGTTAAAGGGTTCAGTATAAAAAACCCTGACATACCGGAGGAGCTTCGCAGCACATTTGCCGGCCTTGCCCATCCTTCTGCCATTGAATATTTTACCGGGCTTGGGATTACCACCCTGGAAATTATGCCCATTCATCAGTTCATACACGACAAGCATTTAATCGACAGAGGGCTTCGAAACTACTGGGGCTACAACAGCATCGGGTATTTTGCTCCCCATAATGAATACTGTTCTGACCCAACTTCGGGGATGCAGGTGGCTGAGTTCAAGCAGATGGTAAAAAACCTCCACCGGGCTGGCATTGAAGTGATTCTGGATGTGGTGTACAACCATACCGCAGAAGGAAACCATCTGGGGCCCATGCTTTCATTCAAAGGTATTGATAATGCATCCTACTACCGGCTTTCGGATGAAGCCCCCCGGTATTACATGGACTACACCGGTACCGGAAACAGCCTTAACATGCGAAGCCCCCATGTGCTCCAGATGATAATGGACTCACTGCGCTACTGGGTGACCCAGATGCACGTTGACGGGTTCAGGTTTGACCTGGCTTCCGCTCTGGCCAGGGAGCTGCACGAAGTTGACCGGCTTTCAGCTTTTTTTGACCTCATCCAGCAGGACCCGGTAGTAAGCCAGGTCAAGCTCATTGCAGAGCCCTGGGATGTGGGCGAAGGAGGCTACCAGGTAGGCAATTTCCCTCCCCTGTGGAGTGAATGGAACGGGAGATACCGCGACTGCATCAGGGACTACTGGCGGGGTGAAGACCGTACCCTGGGGGAGTTTGCCTACAGAATAACCGGCAGTTCGGACCTGTACGAGGAAGACGGCAGAAGACCGTACGCCAGTATAAACTTTGTCACTGCACATGACGGTTTTACCCTTCATGACCTGGTCTCCTACAATGAAAAGCACAACCATGCCAATGGAGAGGAAAACCGTGACGGTGAAGACTTCAACCGCTCCTGGAACTGCGGTGTGGAAGGTCCTACTGACGACCCGGAGGTGCTGGACCTGCGCGCAAAGCAGAAACGCAATTTTCTAGCCACCCTGCTTCTTTCACAGGGAGTCCCCATGATTCTTGGTGGTGATGAAATAGGAAGGACCCAGCATGGCAACAATAACGCCTACTGCCAGGACAATGAAATTACCTGGTTTGACTGGGAAAATAAAGACAGCCGGCTTCTGGAGTTTACCAGAAAACTGGTGGCACTGCGAAAGGAACACCCGGTATTTCACAGAAGGAGATGGTTCCAGGGAAGGGCCATCCACGGTAAAATCGACGATATAAGCTGGCTGCTTCCGGACGGACGGGAAATGGGAGGGGAAAACTGGGGACAAGGGTTTGCCAAATCTATCGGCGTTTTTCTTAACGGCCAGGGTATTGTAAGCCCCAATATGTGGGGAGAACAGGTTACGGATGACAGCTTTTATCTTCTGTTTAACGCCCACCACGAACCCCTGAAGTTCACCCTGCCCTCATCGGACTGGGGACAAAAGTGGATGGTCATCTTTTCCACTGACAAAGGGTGGGAGGAAGAAACCAGCCGGGTTTTCTCAGCACAGCAGAACCTTTCCGTGGAAGGGCGGTCCATAACGGTGCTTAAACTGGTGGAACAGAGAACCTGACGTTCTTTTTGAATACCCGTTAGCAAACCAGTAATAACCTCTGTCATTTATACAGGAATTTGGAGATTAACATACTACGTTATTTAAGCCGATGGTAATAGAGAGAGATAACACCTGAGAGGCACGGATTATGCATATATTGAAAATAGTTATTATCTGCACCATGGTGGCATCCTCCTGCCATACTTCGAGAATGTCTGTTCC
>JBMCUI010000182.1:0-4896 GCA_048622675.1 Spirochaetota bacterium
GTTTAAAACACCCCACTTCAGGTGAAATTCGTTTCAAAGGGCAGAAAATAAACGGGCTGGCTCCTGACAGGATAAATGCCCTGGGTGTTGCAATGGTTCCTGAAGGACGACGGGTTTTTCCGCATATGACAGTGATGGAAAACCTTTTAATGGGTGCTTTTCTGCGTAAGGATAAAAACCAGGTACAACTGGATCTTGAAGAAGTAGTTTTCAGGCATTTCCCGCGTCTCAGAGAAAGAAGGAACCAGGCGGCTGGGACTTTAAGTGGAGGCGAGCAGCAGATGCTGGCTATGGGACGTGCACTCATGTCTGCACCTGAGCTAATCCTGATGGATGAACCTTCACTCGGACTTTCACCTATACTTTGTATGGAGATTGGAAAAATTATCAGGGATATACATGCCGAGGGCAAAACGGTAGTGCTGGTTGAGCAAAACGCCCGGCTGGCTCTTACATTAGCCCAGCATGCCTATGTTCTTGAGACCGGCAGTATATCTTTGGCCGGTCCGGCTAAAGAGCTGAGCAAAAACGAGGAAGTGAAAAAAGCCTATCTTGGCGGGTAATGGGCTGACCGCACTTAACTTAAAAACCAGGAAAATTTGCAGGGGGACCGAGTATTTTTTACTGTCAGGGTGTAACCTGTTCGTTCTATAACTACCTGGCAGTGTAGGATAACAAATAAGACCCGGTACCATATCATGATAATTAGATGCAAATGAGTTAAAAAAACATGGAGGTTCGGCTTTAAACCAAGGAGCTTACTAAAAAGAAAAAGAAAGGGGGTGTATTTAGAAAAGAAGAGTGGAATAGAAGCACATGCAGAATTTACAAATCTTAATTTAGGGAGGAAATTATGAGCCAGGAAAAAGATGACCAAAACCAGAATGGTCAAGATAGTAAGCGGAATATCACCAGAAGAGATTTTCTCAAAAAATCAGCTAAAATAGGTGCCGGAGCTGGTATAGCAGCATCGTTTTTACCCATTTTAAACAGCTGCCAGAAAAAAGAAGAGAAGCCCGAAGCTGCTCAGCCAGAGAAAGAAGGGGTGTCCAGATTGCCAGGAGGGCTTACTCAAGATGAAGCTGACATATTAAGCATGCTGCCTGACCAGCAGATAGGTAAAGAGTACCCACAGGGTGAGACAATTAACGTAGGTTTTCTCGCTGCGCTGTCAGGTGCTAGTGCCGGGTGGGGGCTCCCCGGTCTTACCGGGAATAATATCTGGATTGATGCAGTGAATAAGACCGGTGGACTTCTTGTTGGCGGAAAAAGATACCCGCTGGAATTGCATAAATTTGACGACGAAGGTATCGCTTCCAAGGCCCTTCAGGGAGCAAGGCAATTGGTGCTGGAACGTGATGTGAAATTCATGAACGCAATTGGCGGTGACCCAGCGAATGCGTGTGCTCCTTTCTTAACAGAGAACAAAGTAGTCTATGCTTCCCTGGTTCCCACTGATATGCATCCTGAAAGACCGTACATGGTTGCTGGGGGTGATATAACTCCACAGTGCAATATGTTCAATGCCTTGGTTGCCAAAATGGTTTTACCAAGCGAAAAAGAGCTGGGTAGACCGCTGAGATATGCATTGACCACACAGGACGATATCATGTCCCGCCAGGTTGGGGCATGGGAAATAGGTGCTGCAATTGCAATGGGATTCGAGATAGTGTACGAGGAGTTCTTCTCCGTTGATACTACGGATTTTGCACCGGTAATCTCTGCAATGAAGGCAACCAAACCTGATGTAATCAGTCTGTGTGAGGCCTGGCCCGAATACCAGACCCTGTTGTGGGAGCAGATGCACCTGCAGGATTATAAGGGAGTGGTGGCCCAGAACTATGCTGATTGGGAAACTAATCTAACAAAGATGCCAGCGGAGTATCCTGCAGCACGGAAAGCTATAGACAGCTTCCCCTTGATGGATGACCCCTGGTGGGGTAAACCTTCGTGGCAGTTTGCTTTCACCCGGGTGTGGAACAAGAGGTATGGTCCAGGGGCTCCTGAAGATGTGCATCGCAAAATGACCGGTATAGACTGGGACCATGTGGTGTGGCTCATTCCGTGGTGCATAGGTGCCCAGGTCGCCGGCAAAGAGAATCCAGGGGAATGGCCTTCCAATGATGCCATACTGGAAGCATTGAGGGCACAGCCATCCTTTCCCACTATTCTGGGACCGGGTCGTATGAGGGGTGAAGACATGTTCGGTATACAGAACATGATTGAACAGCCGGTTCCTATGAACATATTCAACCTGGAAGCTGAAGACAAAAGAATTGTCGCTCATCTGAATTTTGTGCCCTGGTTTGAGTCCATTAAAAATGTTGTAATTAAAGCTGTAGAAGAGCGTGGACAGATGTATTACCAGAGAAAATAATTATTGAATGCTGGAGGGGGTAGTATAACCCCCTCCATAAAAAAACGAAAGTAAGATTAGTGGGCATAATAAGAGATTAGTGAGGTAAGGTATGGATACTCAACTTTTAATACAAACCATAGCTAATTCAGTAGCGGTCAGTGGTATGTATGCTTTGATAGCTATCGGTCTAACATTAGCCTTTGGTGTAATGCAGATGGCGAACCTGGCACATGCTCATTTCGTAATGGCAGGAGCCTATGCTGTATATGCTCTTTATGCCCTGAGTGGGTGGCCATTCTGGTTTGCAGTAGGGACAGCAGTGGTGATAGGTGCCGTGCTTGGCCTGGGGGTGGAGCGAAGTATTTTCCGCCCCTTAAGGGGAGATGTGGTGGCTGGTTTTATTGCAACAGCGGGGTTGATGTTTGTTTTCGAGGTTATTGTGGGTGAGTTTTGGGGCTGGGGATTGTCGAGACCTATTCCAAGTCCGTATGAATATGCAGTTAGATTCATGGGTGCGGCAGTATCATTCCAAAGAGTAATTCTAATACCATTTGCTGTTGTTGCAATAGGAGGAGTTATTGTTTTTATGCGGTGGTTTAGACTGGGAAGGGCACTGCGTGCTGTAGCTCAGGACCCTGAAGCTGCCTCTTTGCAGGGAATAAACATCAACATGATGACCGCGCTGGCGATGGCTATTGCCGGTGCCCTGGCAGGTCTGGCCGGTGGGCTGACTTCAGTAATATATGCTGTTACTCCTTCGCTGGGTCATCATCTTATACTGCCTGCTTTAATAGTGGTGGTTGTAGGAGGAATGGGGAGCATTGGAGGTGTAACTATCGCTGCCATTATCTTTGGCTTTATAATGACCTTCGTTACTACACTGTTCGACGGTGTTACAGCCCAAATGGTTTCTGTTAGTATTATGGCAATTGTATTAGCAATACGACCGAGGGGGATAATGGGACATGTCATTGATTAACACAGGAAAAAATATAGAAAAAACGAAGATGTGGACGGTATCATTATTAATTATTGGGCTTATAGTGCTGTGTGTTTTCCCTTTTGTGGCCAGAGCATATCTGGTTGAGGTTGCGATGATTTACTTTATTTACTTCATTCTTGCTCAAAGCTACCGCCTAATAGTTACTATACATGACTGGCAGCTGTATCATATTGTATTGTACGGGGTTGGAGCATATACCAGTGGTATGTTAGCCAAAAATTTTGGTGTACCGGTGTTTGCAGCCATACCCCTTGGAGGAGCAATGGCAGGCATTGTGGGTGTGTTGATTACCCTTCCCCTGCTCAGGACCAAGGGATGGAGCTTTTATATTGCAACCTACGGGCTGGCAGAATTAATCAGATTGAGCTGGCTAAAGTTCCGCAATCCATTCGGTGGTTCAACAGGAATAATAAATATCCCCTATCCTCCAGTAGTAGCGGGGATAGATTTTAGTGCTCGCATTCCTTACTATTTTTTAAGCATGGTGGTGATGCTCATCATTATGTATATGCTTTATCGGCTGGATAGATCACATATAGGTGATTCTTTTAAAGCTATATCTATGGATCCACAATTGGCCGAGTCTACCGGTATAAATATCCACCGGCACAGACTGCTGGCCTGTTCCATCGGCGGTTTCTGCGCAGGCATTGCTGGCGGCCTGCTTGTTCACAGACTGAGTGCAGTGGACCCGAAGCTGTTCGGTCTTACCACTATGCTATATCTTCTTATCTGGGTAGTAGTTGGTGGTACTAATACCTTCTGGGGCCCAATAATTGGGGTAGGTGTGATGAATACACTTTTCGAGTTATCACGTCCTTTAATAGAAATAAGGCCAATGTTCTTCGGCCTTTCCATAATATTTGTCCTGCTCTTTATGCCTGGAGGTATTGAGAGCCTGATTACCAAGGCTGTAGCGTGGTGGCAGAGACAGCAGGGCGTGCATAAAGCATAGGCAGAATGGGGAGGAGTTTGCCTCTGAAAGGAGCTGATTGTTCAATAAAATGGGATGCATGATCTGCTTTTTTAAAAATTCCACTATATACCTTTACTGTGAAGTGAACATAAACCCTACGATAAAGTTTAAATATATTGGGAGGGGGGTATGGAAATAAGCATTGAAGAAGTGATTCAACGAATTGATGACTGGAAGCAGAAGGAGGTTACCTACGAGCTTCTAGGTGGAGGAATAACCAATCATAACTATAAGGCATTTGTTGAAGGTGAGACGTTTGTAGTCAGAATACCAGGAGCAGAAACAGAGCTTTTCATTGATCGTGATAATGAACTTGATTGTTCTATTGAAGCAGGAAAAACCGGTGTTGCCCCTGAAGTAGTTTACCATCTTAAACCTGAAAATGTCTCTGTATTAAGATTTATAACAGCAAAAACTCTGTCTACGGACGAAATAGCTGAAAACAACGATACTGTAAAGCGGATTATAGATTCAGTGAAAACTATTCATAATGAGGCCGTATTTAAAAAGAAGTTTGATCCATTTGAAACCATAAGAAAATACCTGGACGACTATGTC
>JBMCUI010000183.1:0-4882 GCA_048622675.1 Spirochaetota bacterium
GTGCTTGACCGATACCGGTATGGAAATTAGGGTAACCTTTAAATGAACTAAAAATCAAACATATTAACAAAGAAAGGATAAGGAAAATGAAAAAGAAAAAAGCACGGTTTTCTATTCCTCTTGCTCTGCTGTTTATTAGTTTTTTAATTGGTGTGTTTTTAACCTCCGGTTTACTTTCATTTGCCGGCAAAAAGAAGGATAAAGGTCTTAAAGGACCAATAAGTGTAGCTTCCAAGATTGATACCGAGGGAGCCCTTTTGGGACAGATGATAGTAGCTATGCTGGAGTCCAACGGCTTCGAAGTTATCGACAAGACGGAGTTCGGGCCCACTGATGTGATCAGAAAGGCAATAATAAACGGGGAAATCGATCTTTACCCGGAGTATACAGGCAATGGCGGCTTCTTTTTCGATACCTCCGACCCCTCTGTGTGGAAAAATCCGCAGAAGGGATACCAGATGGTAAAGAAACTTGACCGGGAAAAAAACAACATCATATGGCTCACCCCTGCCCCTGCAAACAACACCTGGGCTCTAGCAATCCGGGAGGACCTGGCTGAAAAAGAAAACATCCGCACTCTGGAGGATTTTGCCCGGTATGTTAACCAGGGAGGATATGTAAAGGTGGCGGGGTCTGAAGAGTTCGTGAGCAGGCCGGATGCCCTTCCAGCATTTGAGGAGGCATATGATTTTAAGCTGTCCAAAGACCAGCTTCTCATCCTATCTGGTGGAAATACCGCCCAGACCGAGAAGGCAGCCGCCGAGAAAACAGACGGCGTGAATGCAGCAATGGCCTATGGTACCGATGGAGCGCTATCCGCCCTGGGCCTATGGGTTCTGAAGGACACCAGGGAAGTGCAGCCTGTGTATCGGCCCACTCCTATAATCAGGGCTGAAGTATATAACACCTATCCTGAGATCGAAACTATTCTTGAACCGGTGTTCAAGAGCCTTGAGCTGGAGACACTCCAGGACCTCAACGCCAAAATTGCCGTGGAAGGAAGACCCGCTTCCGATGTTGCACGTGAGTACCTGAAATCAAAAACCTTTCTTTAGCAGGCTGTTTTTTAAACCTGCTGCTTGCGAAAAACAAAAATCTGTATGCGTCTAAACCGGAGCAGGATGGTGAGCAGGCCACTAGTGAACAGGGTCTCAATGGTGGGTGTAGGGGTAGGAGCACTTTCGTTTGCATTGAGTTTCGTACACCTAAAGCCAAATCGTATCGCCTCCGGGGAGGGCCTGTTCGCTTGGGAAGTACTCGGTGGCGTGGAGCTTCTGGTGCTGGTCCTCCCCTGGCTGATGGTTATAGTGCTCTCTGCGCTATCACACTTCTCCCCTACCATACTGCCCGCTTTCCTGGAGGGCTGCCTGGGCAACACTGCTATTGTACTGGTATTTTTCTTTCTGGGAAAAGTATCAGCTCGGCTCCATCCACCTGACATGCCCTACGCGCGCACCTCAATGGGTCCGGGAGTGTGGTTTATGATTTTCGGAGGCTACATCCTGATCATCTCATCCCTGAAGAGGCTTTCGGGATTTCGCATACGACGGTTGATTGTCACATTTGGAGGATTGGCATTTTTGTCAGCCCTGGTTGCTTCAGGGCATCTTGCAGAACTCTCTATGTTCAAGGAGTACGCAGCTCGAAGGGATAAATTCATCAGGGAGCTTGTGAACCATATGCTTCTCTCAGGCTCGGCTGTGGCAGGGGCCATGCTGATAGGCATCCCCCTGGGAATTTGGGCCTGGAGGAAAAGAGTTTTGGAAAAGCCCGTTTTTTTCCTGGTGAATACTGTCCAGACCATTCCCGGCCTGGCCCTTTTTGGGCTCATGATAGCTCCTCTGGCCGTTCTCTCCCAGAAATATCCCCTGCTCAGAGAGGTAGGGATTCGCGGTGTAGGACCCGCTCCCGCACTGCTGGCCCTTACTTTTTATGCACTTCTTCCTATAACCCGGAATACCTACACCAGCTTAAAGGTGATCGGCCATTCTATAATAGAATCAGCACAGGGAGTGGGAATGAACAGGATGCAGATACTTTTCAGGATAGAAGTGCCTCTTTCCATCCCCATTATACTGGGTGGGATACGCATCTCCAGTGTACAGGCAGTGGGAAACACTGTGCTTGCCGCCCTTATCGGAGCAGGAGGACTGGGTGTTTTTGTATTCCAGGGATTGGGTCAGGCTGCCTCGGACCTTATCCTTCTGGGGGCCATACCGCCGATAATCCTGGCGGTTGTAGTTGATAAGATGATGCAGGCCCTTATCAATGCTGTTACTCCCAGAGGAATATCCCGTGGGCATGGGATCTGATACCACGGCAAACAGGGGGAGAGGCTACCCGAAGCAGACCGAGTGGAGCTGAAGCACCCTATCGTACTTGAAAAAAAGAGATACAAGTGGGACCAGCCTGGACGAATTGTAAAAGATAACCGAAGAGGCTGTAGTACTATGGCAGAGGCAAAAAGAAACAAGCTTATCGGCAGGTGGATACCGGTTATCCTCCTGACGAGCATCTTTCTGTATCTTGTTTCAGACATGAGGATATGGCAGCTTTTCCTGGGAGCCATTTTTCCCGGCGAGTCCGAGGTTATCTACCCCAGGGCCGGTCTTCTGGTGCTCCTAAGGGAACACCTCGTTCTGGTAGCGGTTTCCAGCCTGTCTGCCATATTGATAGGAACAGGTGTGGGTATATTTGTTACCAGGCCATTGGGAAGGGCTTATCTGGAGCTGGTCAGCGACTTGAGCTCTCTTGCCCAGACCTTTCCCCCGGTAGCTGTTCTGGCCCTGGCAGTTCCTCTGATAGGGTTCGGGTTCCAGCCCACTGTTCTTGCCCTTTTTCTTTACAGCATACTGCCCATTATCCGGAACACTATTACAGGAATCGAGTCTGTAGACCCTACTATAATCCAGGCAGGTAAGGGAATGGGTATGAGCCGTTTTCAGCTGCTGGTGCAGATAGAGCTTCCTCTCTCTGTAAGGGTAATCATGGCCGGAATACGCACTTCGGTGGTGATAAACGTGGGTACCGCCACCATTGGGGCAGTGGTGGGAGCAGGAGGACTGGGAACTCCAATTATCTCCGGCCTGGTGCGGGAGAACCCTGCATTCGTTCTGGAAGGTGCACTATCAGCCGCACTCCTGGCTTTCATTCTAGACCAGGTCCTGGCCAGGGCGGAGGAAGCCCTGTCCGGCAGCAGATAAGTGAGTCTATGCCCGATCAAAATAACCCTTTCATATTCCTGAAAAGATAAATTATAGTATAAAAGAGGAGCAGAAATCGTTAAAAATAAAATCAGCAAACGGAGGGTAATATGGTTCATCGGATCAACGATGTTACAATCGAGCTTACCCAGGGCGATATCACCAGCCAGGGTGATGTGGAAGCAGTGGTCAACGCTGCCAATGCTCAGCTGCGAATGGGAGGCGGGGTTGCCGGAGCCATCCATCGCAAGGCCGGAGCGGGCCTGGAAAAAGAAACAAGGCCGCTGGCACCTATCAGCCCGGGAGAAGCAGTAATCACCGGAGGGCACAATCTACCCAACAGCTGGGTAATTCACTGCCTGGGACCGGTGTACGGCGCGGATAAACCAGAGGATAAACTGCTGGCTGACTGCTATCGAAATGCCCTTCAAAGGGCAGAGGAGAAAAAAGTAAAATCAGTGGCTTTCCCTGCAATTTCCACCGGTGCATTCGGGTATCCCATGGAGGATGCAGCCCGGGTGGCCTTTCGCACCGTAAAGCAGCAGGCCCTTCACCTCAGCCATGTTACATTGATCAGGTTGGTGATGTATGGGAAAAGGGCTATGGATGTTCACAGCAAGGTTTTCCAGGAAATGTTTTCTGGAAAGGAATGATAACATCAGCAATGTAATCGTAACCATGTCTAATTTTCTTGTCCGTAGACAGAAGAATATAGTAGGTTTATACTATAATCCTTGAGTGAGCAGCTTCACTATACAAATTTTTCATATAAATTGTACAGGAGACCATGAAAAATAATATAGTTATTGCCGGATCAGGTACCACCGGCTTCCAGATAGCAAAACAGTTAATTGCAGACAAAAAAAATGTGGTGCTGATAGAGAGAAATCCGCAGGCAGCCAGGTATGCCTCCAATCATCTGGATTGTATGGTGCTCAATGAGGAGAGCAACAGTCTGGAGACTCTCAGGAAAGCTGGTCTGAATGATGCGGATTTCTTTATCAGTGTGACCGACTCTGATGAATTAAACTTGATATCCTGCGGTCTGGCAGCTTCTGAGTTTAATGTACCATATAAGATAGCCAGAGTCCGCAACCTCGATTATGCCAATACCAAACTACTTAAAGAGGCGTATCTAAAAATCGACTATATCGTAAACCCCGAGATCGAGGCAGCAAAGTCCATAATCAAATCCATTGAACAGGGTGCCACCAGTGATATCTACTACTTTGAAAAAACCAATTTTCAAATGAGAAACATCCTGGTGGGCAATGGTTCCTTCTTCAAGGACAAGTCTGTAAAAAAAATTAAAAATGAACTGAACGAAGACTTTCTGATTGCCGGTATATCCAGAGATGAGCAGTTCATCGTTCCAGGAGGGGATGATGTCATAAGGGAAAATGACCATATCTACCTGGTGGCAACAGAACAGGTCCTGCAAAATATTTTTTCTACTGTGGGACGACCCAGACTGAGCATGAGAAGAATCATTATTGTGGGTGGCGGAAAAGTGGGAAGTTATATTGCAGGCAGCCTTGTCCAGAGAAAAAAATCATCCAGACCTATTGAAAAATTTTTTAATTACTTTATACCCAAGCAGACAAACCTCAAGATAATAGAAAGTGAGTACGATAATTGTAAATTACTAAAAGAGCGTTTTCCCCAGGCAACTGTTATAC
>JBMCUI010000184.1:0-4874 GCA_048622675.1 Spirochaetota bacterium
GGGTGGAGGTGTCCGCTCCTGGTCCGTATTCCGGGTTCGGTTATATCTACTTTTTCACGTTCTCCCAGGGTATTGAAGATTTCATCGGATATCTGTTCTCTTCTCCGGGCAAGCACCTCTTCGATTCGGCCCTTAACCCGGTTGGAGGCTTTTCCCACCCTGGGCTTCATCTCCTGTGGAAGGTCCTTGAGCCCTTTAAGGACGGAAGTGATTTCACTTTTTCTTCCCAGATATTTTACCCTGAGCTTTTCCAGGGAATCGAAGGACCGTGCTTCTGCGATTTCTTTCTCAGCATTTTTCTGTATTCGGTCCAGTCGCTCTAAGATTTCCATTTGATAATCATCCTCTTTAACAAAACATTACCAGCCAAAAATATACAAATCTTACACCAACTTCAACCCCTTTGAGTGGGGAGATGTTGAGGTGGTGGCTCTTTCTATCATATTGATATTCAGCTTGACCCTTTTAATAATACGGTCTTTTCTTTTTATATTGTTTACCAGTATCTCCGCTCCCAGTTCCCCCATCTGGGAAAGGGGAGCTTCTACAGTGGTAAGAGGCGGCTTCACAAATGCAGAAGTGCTTGTATTTCCAAACCCTATTACAGAAAGCCGATCAGGTACAGGCAGGTCTTCTTCTTCAGCCGCCTTCAATACTCCATAGGCAATTCTATCTTCAGTAGCAAGTACTGCGGTAAAAGGAAACTTGTGTACCAGCTGTTTTACTGACCTGTACCCGGTGTATTCCCCGCATGCGGTTGATTTGTGATTTGCCTGAAGAATGAGTTCCGGGTCAAACGGTATCCCGTTTTCATCCATAGCATAAAGAAAACCCCGTTTTATTTCCCTGGTAAAGTACAGCTGGGGGTTTTCTTCAATGAACAATACCTGGCGGTGGCCCTGGTGGATAAGTTTTTTGGCGGTAATGTATCCTCCCAGAAAATAGTCAATTTCCACCATATTTACATCTTCGCGTTCAATATCTCCGCCCAGCACCACAAACCTGCCTCCTTCCTCTATCATTTTCCTCAATGCCAGCTGCTCCTTTTGCGGCTCAATTATCAAAAGTCCATCAAATCTGCCTTCTGCAAGAAGCATTCTGCATGTTTTGAGGTCTCCTCCAGGTATCGCTTCCACTGAAAACCCGTTTTCTTTCAAAACCCTGAGCAGCGTGCTTACCAGATGGGGGAAGTGAGTAAGGTAATACTCCTGTATACCTAGTCCGATAGTACCTGTCAGTCCGGTCTTGAGGCTTCTAGCAGTAAGGTTAAGGGTATATCCCAGCTCTTCAACTGCCTGATATACCCTGTTTTCGGTCTGTTTGGAATATTTTCCTTTTTTGTTGAGCACCCTGGATACGGTGGCAATGGATACACCCGAGCTTTTTGCAACGTCCCTTATAGTGGCCATAGCTTTTCTTCCGTCTGAATACTGATAGTATACAGGTATACCAAAATTTGTCAAGGAAATCGTTTACACTTTTTGCCGGCAGAAAGAGGGGAAATAAACTGCTGCAGGATTTTCAGCAATTATTTATTGACAAAAACCGGTTAATTGTGTATAAAGAATATGAACGGTACCTATGTTTTTATGTAACCGTTTACCTTACTATATATGGAGGAAGGTATGGCTAGTGTAACCTTGAACAATGTTACCAAAATTTTTGATGGTAAAGTTCTGGCAGTTGACAAATTTGATCTGAAAATCCCGGACAAGGAGTTTGTTGTTCTGGTAGGTCCTTCAGGCTGTGGGAAGTCCACCACCCTGAGATGCATTGCCGGCCTGGAGGAAGTTACTGATGGTGAAATTTACATCGGGGACAGGCTGGTAAATGATATCCCTCCCAAAGACAGAGATATTGCCATGGTTTTTCAGAACTATGCTCTGTACCCTCATATGAATGTATACAAGAACCTGTCCTTCGGGCTGGAGCTGCGGAAGATGAGAAAGGTTGTTATAGACCAGAGGGTGCACGAAGCAGCAAATATCCTGGATATCGGGCACCTTCTGGAAAGAAAGCCAAAAGCCCTGTCCGGTGGTCAGCGACAGAGAGTGGCAGTGGGAAGGGCCATTGTGAGAAAGCCGGCGGTGTTTCTTTTTGATGAACCGCTTTCCAACCTCGATGCCAAGCTGAGAGTTCAGATGCGCACCGAGCTGGCCAAGCTGCACCAGAGACTGCAGACAACCATGATCTATGTGACCCACGACCAGGTGGAGGCAATGACCATGGGTACCAGGATAGTGGTGCTGAAGGACGGGTATATCCAGCAGGTCTCAGACCCTCTGACCCTTTACGATTCACCGAATAACAAGTTCGTGGCAGGGTTCATAGGAAGCCCGCCCATGAACTTTATTGATGCTTCAGTGGCAAGGGAAAACTCCGACTACTACATAAAAACCGAGAACTTCAAAATTAAAATGGACAAGGAAAAGCATGAAAAGCTGAAGCCATACGTTAACAAAAGTGTGACGTTCGGCATCCGTCCGGAGGACCTTATCGATGAGAACATTGCAAAGGACAAGGAAGGCAAGCTGATAAAAGCTATCGTAGAGGTTATTGAACCTCTGGGCTCCGAAATATACCTGTACCTGAGCTCTGGAACCGAGACACTTACCGTGAGGGTGCCCAGTCATTACAGGACAAAGGTAGGCGAGCAGGTGGGTTTTGTCGTTGACCTGAACAAGTGCCATGTTTTTGACAATGAAACCGAGGAAGCCATATTCTAGGCTTTTCAGAAATACCTTATAATACCTCCGCACAATCATCGCCCTGTTTATTCCCGAGAACAGACAGTGGATGATAGTGCATTGAAACAAGGTGAGGACAGGACTCTTGACAATATGGCTACCCAGATCATAGTAATTGATGATGAAGAAGATATAAGAGAACTTCTTGAATACAACCTCAGCAGGGAAGGCTACAGAGTAGCGCTGCATGCCGAAGGGAACAACGCTTTAAAGGCTATCAGAGCTATTAAACCTGATCTGATAATTTTGGATTTGATGCTCCCGGGTCTGCATGGTCTGGATGTATGCAGGATAGTAAAAAACGACGAGCAGCTGGAAGATATTCCTATTATCATGCTTACTGCCAGGGGAGAGGAAGAAGATATTGTTACCGGTCTGGAGCTGGGGGCTGATGACTACATAACCAAACCTTTTTCCATGCATGTTCTTCTGGCCAGAATAAAAGCTGTTATGCGCAGGAGTGAAAAAGCAGCTCAAAGAGATTTCACCAGGGTCATTTCAGTAGGAGGTTTGAAGATTGATCCTGACTATTACCAGGTTACCTTGAATGACCGTGAAATCAAACTCACTCCCACCGAATTCGGGGTTCTTAAGACTCTGGTGGAAAATGAAGGCAAGGTATTCACCAGGAACCAGCTCCTCAATACTGTTCAGGACGGCTCTGTATACGTTATAGACAGGACTATTGATGTCCATCTCACCTCACTCCGGAAGAAGCTGAAAGAGATGGGACAGAATATTGAGACAGTAAGGGGTGTGGGCTATCGGTTTAAGGCTAAGAACGAACAGGAATAGTGCCCTGAGGAGTGTATTCTGGAAGGTATACATTACCTCCATGGTGCTGGTTTTACTCACTGTTATTTTTGTAGCCCTGGTCTATAGAAACATTCAGAAGAACTTTTATTTTACCCAGCTGGAAAGGGAGTTTCGAACAGAGGCCTACCTGCTTTCCCACATTTTTTCCACTGCACAGAAGCCCAAAATTGTAGAACAGTGGGGGCTGAAGGGCAAGCCCAGAATAACGGTAATCAACAGCAAAGGAGATGTGCTGCTGGAAACCAGTTACAATCCCTACCGAATGGGAAACCAGCTATCAGAGCCAGAAGTGAAAAAAGCACTGCAGGATGGATGGGGCAAGAGCGTCCGATGGAGCAGGTATATAGGAACGAAGATGTTTTTTGTGGCAGAATATTTTCAGCACCCCGGCTCCCCGGAGATCATTATAAGGCTGGCTCTTCCTGTTTATGAAATAAGGGAAACACTTAACCATACTACCTACACAATTGTCCTGGGAGGAGCGTTTATTTTTATTGTTATGTCCATTCTGGGACTGGTAATTTCCAGGGAAATCACCCGCCCGATAATGGTCATCGCCTCATATATCAGAGAGTTTTCCAGCGGGAATACTTCTATAAGACTTCCTTTTTTCAGAAACAGAGAACTTAACCTCCTTTCATCTGAGCTGAACAGGATAATTGAAAATACTATCATGGCTGGAAAAGAGCTGAATATGGTCAAGGACCAGACAGTTAAGATCCTGGCCAGCATGAGCGAGGGGATAGTGCTCATAAACACCGAAGGTATTATAATGAGGTCCAATAGAGCGGCAGAGGAAATGTTCAGGACCAAGCAGCAGGGACTTCAGGGCAAGAACTTAAATGCACTCATTCGTTCGGACCGGATAAAGGAAGCTGTGAAGAAAATAACCCAGGGTGCATCCAGCTGGTACGGACGGGTAAATATAAATATCCCGGATACCAGAGAAATAGATTTTTTCTGTACCTCTCTGGGAAAGCAGGCAGGGATCGTAGTGGTGCTGCGGGACGTAACCAGAATGGCGAAGCTGGAGAGGGTACGGCAGGAGTTTATGGCAAATGTCTCCCACGAGTTGAAAACTCCTGTTACTTCCATGAAAGGATTTGTGGAAACCCTTCTCGGTATGGACCCGATTGATCAGAAAGCTCTCCGGAAGTTTCTGGACATAATTAACAAAAACATACTCAGGATGGAAAATATTATCCAGGACCTTTTGACCCTTTCCAGAATTGAATGGGGGGTTGATGCCCTTCCTGATACTCCATTTGATATCACCTCATGCGTAGATGATGCGGTCAATATGATAAGGAC
>JBMCUI010000185.1:0-4806 GCA_048622675.1 Spirochaetota bacterium
GAGCGTTGTCATCACAGAGCCTGACCTCCGATTCTTCTGTTTTAGGATTTACTCCTTTGACAGGAAGCACCTCTGTGGGGGAGGGAAGAAAGTCCACTACACCGTTTATAACAGGCTGCACCCCCATATTTTTAAGTGAAGAGCCGCAGTATGTGGGTACACCCTTATACCGGATGGTGGAAAGCTTTATAAGCTTGATGATCTCAGCTTCCTCCAGGTCCCCCTTCTCCAGGTATTTTTCCAGAAGCTGGTCGTCTTCTTCAGCAATGCTTTCCAGAAGCTCGGTTCTATACCTGCTGGCTTCTTCTGCAAGCTCATCCGGTATACCCATGTATTCATAGCGTATCCCGTAATTTTCTCTGCTCCATCGTATATATTTCATTTTTATCAGGTCTATGACCCCTTCAAATCCGGTTTCTTTGCCTGCAGGGAGCTCCAGTACCAGGGGATTGGTCCCCAGCTTGCTTTTCATCTGCCTGATGCACTCCTGGTAGTCGGCGCCCACCCTGTCCATTTTATTTATGTAAGCCAGCCTGGGTATATGGTACCTGTCAGCCTGGTGCCATACTGTTTCGCTCTGAGGCTCCACTCCGTTCGCAGCATCGAAAATTACCACTGCCCCGTCCAGGACCCTCAAAGACCTCTCCACTTCTGCGGTAAAGTCCACGTGTCCGGGTGTGTCAATTATATTTATGGTGTAGTCCCTCCATTTGCAGGTTATAGAGGCAGAGGTAATGGTTATGCCCCGCTGCTGTTCCTGCTCCATCCAGTCCATTATGGCCTGGCCGTTGTCAACTTCCCCTATTTTGTGGGAGACCCCTGTATAGAATAGTATCCTTTCTGTTGTGGTGGTTTTGCCGGCATCAATGTGAGCAATGAGACCTATGTTTCTAAGCTTTTGCTTGGGTATGTTGGAGGACATATCCGGCCTCTTATGATGTTAATTTTCGGTAAAGCTTTTCATAAAGGGAGGATTTTCCCTGGTAAATTATTTCCTGGACAGTCTTTTCAATATGGGGATTGACTCCCCTGAGGAATCCCAGAGTATTGCTTTTTACCACCTGCATCAGGTATTCGGTGTTGTTGATTTCCAGCCCGGCTCTTCTGTACCGCATTGCCTCAAGCCTGTTTTCCATCAGTTCATAAAAATAGGAGATATTCAACAGGTACTCACTGACCAGGTATGAATAGTAGTGCTTTTCCGGTAGATTAAATGTAACTCTAGGTATTCTTATAGGCAACCCCTGACTGTGCAGGAGACCGAGCATGAATTTTTTAATATCTCTGTAATGCTCCTGCAGTTTTTTCCTGTCAGCATGGAGCATGGAGGTTTTTTCCCACAGGGGGTCTTTCATGAAAGGTTTTACGGGATTGAACCCGGAGAACAGCACCCACCCGGCACCTCTTTTTTTGGCTTCTTTCACCAGTAAAGCGAGTGCTTCCCGGTCATCGGTAACCATGGGGATTATGGGAGTTATGGCTATTCCGGTGCTGATACCCGCCTCAGCCAGCTTCCCCAGAGCGTCCAGTCTTTGATAAGGCGTGGGAGCGCAACCTTCCAGCTTTTCGGCCAGGTCATTATGGGGAGTTATAATAGTAAATGTTGCCTTCAGCTTCCCCTGTTTTGAAAATTTTTGCAGAACCGGAAGATCATTTACAATTTTGTCCGATTTGGTGAGGATGCTGACAGGATGGCCCTTCCGGTACAGAAGCTCCAGAACAGCAGTAGTGCTCCCACTATCATCGGGCTGGTAAAAATCGCTTAAAAGCCCCAGACCAATGGGCTCATTGTGCTCGGGAAGCTCCGGAAGCAGCTCCAGCTGAGAAAGGTCGGTTTGGTGGAGGGTATTGCAGTAGGAGCAGTTGTAGCTGCATCTCCTTTTAAGGTCAATAAAGTATTTGCACCAGCACCAGTAGTCCATAGTGTTGAGATCAATAACCAGCGGTGAAACCTGAACTTCGCTTTTTTGCACAGCGCACCTCCGGCGGTTTATTTTTAACAATACTGTCACTTATAATTTTCGAAGATGAGAGGAGTAACTTGAGGTAAATTGTTACTGGAGGGCCTTTTTAGTGAAGCTCTCGACCACCTCCCGGAGGTAGCCGCTGTCAATTTTTCCCAGAGGGGATGGAGTTTCCAGAATGCGCCCGGGGATGCGCAGTTTATCAGCAGAAAAGCCTTCCCTGGTCTTGAAGGCATATTTTTCAGCAAGAATTTTTTCGCCAATCCTGGAGATGTCCTGATCAGAGTAGTCGCACCCTGATATCTTCAGTGCCCTGGATACCACTTCCGGGGTGTAGATTTTTCTGGCAAAAAAACACACCACCAGGCTGGAAAGCACCTGCCTCCACCGCTCTTCTGCCAGAAGTTTTTGAGCCAGCTGTTGTGAGGACATTTTTTTATTTACCAGTTCCTTCTGGTCAATGCTGTAGCCTGCATTGTCCAGATGGCTGTGCCGGGCACCTGCCAGGTAGCCTGCATGACAGGCTGGACCGGTATGGTAGCCGGGCATTTCATTACCTCCCATGGAAAGAGCAAATTCCTCACCTCCGTACCGGGATGAAGCATAATCAACACCTCGTGCCAGAGAGGCGAAAAAATCATTGGGCTGCTCCACAATGTTATGCACAGCATCAATATACGATTTCCAGTCTCCCCATTGCAGAGAGATATCACAGGTGTGTTTCCGGGAGACGATGCCCCGCTGCCTGGCTTCGGTAGCCCAGGCCAGCACCACTCCGGTGGACATGGCATCCACCCCGAGAAACTCTATCCTGTCCATTAATTTAAGGTAGCCTTCACTGTCAGAAATACCCAGCATGGTCCCCAACGAATAGATCGGCTCGTAATCGTAGGAGATCATGGAGGTCTTGTAGAAATAAGCTTCTTCTTCATAGGGCTCCCTGAGCGCTGCTATATGTATGCACCCCACAGGACAGTGGGAGCAGGAGAGCCTCCTTCCCAGGTATTTTTCCGCAAGATTTTCCCCGGAAAGCTGCTGGGCCTCTTCGAACTTTGCTGATGCCAGGTTTCTGACAGGAAGCCCTCCCAGCTCATTCAAAGGAAGAACATTCTCCGGAGTTCCCAGGTCATGGTATTTCTGCATCATATCAGAGCCCACTGCACTGTGGTATATTTCATCATAGGCATGCCGGTATTCTCTGGTATTTTCCACATGCAGGGATGATTTGCCCGAGACCACCAGTGCCTTCAGTTTTTTACTGCCGAATACTGCTCCCAGCCCCAGTCTTCCAAAATGACGATAAGATTCGGTAGTTACACTGGCATAGGTTACCAGGTGTTCTCCCCCGGTACCGATACGCATTATGGTCCTCAGGCCGGCCTGCGGTTCGTTTTCCCGTACGATTCTTCCCACCGTGAAGCTGCTTCTCATTCCCCACATGGCACCTGCGTCCCTGAAGTAAACCCTGTTTCCATGAACGGCCAGGTAGATGGGGGTGTCGCTGGAGCCTTTTATTACTATAGCAGCGTATCCTGCCATTCGGATGGCTACAGCGCTCCTACCTCCGCAGTGGCTTTCACCCAGGTTGCCTGTATGGGGGGAGCGGAACATAGCTACTGTCTTGGAGGCCAGAGGAAAAAGGGCATTCAGGGGGCCCACCGCAAAAATGATGGGGTTTTCCGGGCCCAGAGGGTCAGCGCCCTGGGGGCAGTTTTCATGTAAAAGCTGTATAGCAGCCCCAGCTCCCCCTATATTTTGAGAAAATAACCCGGGTTTGCTTTCCACCCGGTACCTTTTATGGGTAAGGTCAATATACAGGACTTTTTCCAGGGGATTGCTATTCTGCATGGCGGGCCTCCTTTTGTTTTTGTACACCGAGCACACCGTGGGGGCAGTAGTCCACACAGTACCCGCAGTGAATACAGATCATGGGTTTGCCGTTTTCCTGGTCCCACTGGATGGCCCCGATTTTACACTGGTCAACACAGTGTCCGCACCCGATACAAATTGATGCCTCCAGCCTCACTCCTCCTCCTTTGCGAAGTTTAAGTGCTCCGGTGGGGCAGACTTTTGCACATGGAGGGTCCTCACAGGCCCTGCATACCACCACTATAAATCCGTTTTCCATACCCCCGCAGGAGCGAACATGTATACAGGAGCTGGCCAGACCTGCTGAGCCTGCTTTGCGTGCACAGGCAAACATGCAGCTCTGACAGCCCACACATTTCTGGGTATCCAGCACTGCCAGCCTCATATCCGGCCTCCTATTGGTAAGAGGAAACATATACTGATATAATACAATGACATCAGGGTGAGGGAAGATCAAGTGGAAATTATTCAGGGGGATGGTGTTACTGTCAGGGTATAATCTTTAATGGACTTGATCACTGCTTTGTGTGGTGCTCGAAGTGCACCACCAAAAAATGGTTATACCCTGATAACCGGTATTCCCAGGTCAGAGAAAAAGTCCATGTAATCTTTGCTGATTGCCTCGTCCGTGATAATAGTGTCGATTCCTTTGAAGCCCCCGAAATGGGCGCATTCTATCTTGCCGAATTTCGAGGAATCGGCGAGCAGGTACACTTTTTCCGATGATTCGAGGATTTTTCTCCTTATGGAAGAGGCAAAGAAACTTCCACTGGTCAGACCTGCCTGTTTATGTATGCCAAATGCAGAAATAAAGGCCTTCTGTGCCCTGATCTTGTCAAGTTCATCGTAGTCCCAGAAGCTTTCAAACATATCTGTTTCTTTATGGTACATCCCCCCAAGAAGGATGAACTGGATCAGGCGTTTGCTGTTTAAAACTTCGGCTATTTTTAGTCCATAGCAGATTGCTTTAATG
>JBMCUI010000186.1:0-4742 GCA_048622675.1 Spirochaetota bacterium
GGGATACCCCCTTCTGAAACAGGATCAGAAACAAAAGAGTGCGGCTCCGGCTTTGTAAATATGTAATTGGCCCCCGACAGGTTTGTATAAGTACTTCTGATTTTAGAAAGTGCAACAGCACATGATGAGCAGCATGATTTTAGCTTTTGCATAATATCCGTTTATTTGAGGCAGCTATTATGGAAAAGAAACCCCTGCTTGTAGAGATAGGAGTTGAAGAACTTCCTCATTCCTTTATTCCCGGAACTCTGGAGCAGCTGGAGGAGCTTTTTCTCGGAAAGCTATCCGAAAACAGGCTTGGTCACGGTGAGGTCGTCCGTTATGCTACCCCCAGAAGGATTGCCCTGCTGGTAAAAGGCCTCAGCTGTATGCAGGAAGATTATAAAAAAGAAAAGAGAGGTCCTGCAGTAGACAAGGCCTATACCCCGGACGGCAAACCCACCAAAGCACTTCTGGGTTTTGCCAGGAGCAACCAGGTTGACCCTGAGGAAACCATAATTAAACATGCTGGGAATAAAAAGTACGTTTTCCTTGTAAGAGAGATAAAGGGCAGACCTGCCCAGGAGGTTCTGGGAGACATTCTGGCAAAAGTAATAACAGGACTGAGGTTTGCCAAAACCATGAAGTGGGAAGAATCATGTTTTTTCTTTGCCAGGCCCATCAGGTGGCTGGTATACCTGTTTGGGGACCAGGTCATTCCCTGCAGAATTGCCGGTATTGAAGCAGACAGGTACACCTGGGCTCACCGTACATTCTCCAGGGGTCCAGTCCGTCTGGAGGAGCCTCTTGAGTATGAGAAAAAACTGAAAGAAGCATCGGTTATACCCTCAAGGGAAGAAAGAAAACGTATAATTGTAGAAAAGGTTCAAAAAATCGCTTCCCAGTATCACTTCAGGGTTCCGGAACAGGCTGAGGTGCTTTTCGAGTACAATACTGATCTGGTGGAGTTTCCCGGAGTGGTCATGGGTACATTTGACCAGCAATTCCTGGAACTTCCTCCGGAGGTTCTCATCTCTGAGATGGTGGAACATCAGTACTATTTCCCTATGGAAAAACAAAAAGGTGGAGAGCTGTGCAATTTTTTTATGGTAGTTTCCAATATAGAAGACAACTCAGAGAGTATTGCCGGGTACCAGAGGGTGCTGAGGGCAAGACTGGAAGATGGGAAATTTTTCTTTGAAGAAGACCAAAAGAAGCACTTTTCTGAATACCAGGATAAGCTGCGCAGGGTCGCCTTTCACCAGAAGCTGGGAACCATTTACGATAAAATACAGAGAATACATCAAATAAGCGATTATTTGATCCAGACGCTGGGCCTGGACAGCAAAGTTAGGGATTATATACAGGAAACCGTCTCTCTGTGCAAGAATGACCTGGTCACCTTGATGGTCAATGAGTTTCCCAACCTCCAGGGGGTAATGGGTTATTATTATGCGTTAAGCTCCGGGTATCCACACAGGGTGGCCCTCGGTATAAAAGAACATTACCAGCCACGGTATGCCAGTGATACACTTCCATCAGCGTCTGAGGGAGCTGTTACTGGCCTGGCAGATAGGCTGGATACCATAATGGGGATGTTTTCCCTGGGGCTCAAACCTAAAGGGTCCAGTGATCCCTTTGGTCTGCGAAGAAATGCAATGGCCATAGTTAAAATTATCATTGCCTTGAGACTTGATTTTTCACTCCAGAAACTGGTCCACAAATCAATGCCTCTGTATCAGGGTTCCCCCGATGTGATTGCTGAAATAGAGGATTTCCTGGTAAATAGGATCAGATCCATTTTTTCAGACATGGGATTTCCCTATGATGAAATTGATGCATCTATGCCCGGTGTTTTGCAGAATGTATATGAAATGTACAGGAGAGTATCTGCTCTGCACCAGTTGAGGGGAGACAGAGAGTTTGAGAACCTGCTGGTTTCTTTCAAACGTATGTCCAATATAGTACAGGGTGAGAAAGATTTTTTCTTTTCGGAACAGCTTCTGGAACAAAAAGAAGAAATACAATTGTATCAGCATTTTCAGGAGGTAAGGGAAACAATTGTTACCAATATTAAAACAAGGAATTACCAGGAGGTATACAGGGTACTGTCTACTTTCAAGCCCTTTGTGGACAATTTTTTTGATAATGTCCTGGTAATGGATGAAAATCCACGGCTGAAAAAAAACAGGATCGGGTTGTTGAAAGATATTATTAACGTGTTTTCTGACATTGTTGATTTTTCAAAAATTGTTCAGGCTGGAGAGTAAGGCTTGACCGTCCAATTGATAGTTGGTATATTATTTTGTTATAGGAACCAGTACCTGCAGTTATAATTCAGGGCAAAATTTTACACAACAAGCCGCAGTTCTAAGCTTTATTGTACAATTTACACAGAAAGAATGATTTAAACAAAAATAAATCGGAGGTATGTAATGGGTAAAAAATATGTATATTTTTTTGGGGAAGGGAAAGCTGAAGGCAGAGCGGACATGAAGGATATACTGGGAGGAAAGGGAGCCAACCTGGCAGAAATGACCAACCTGGGAATACCTGTCCCTCCCGGATTTACCATAAGTGCCGAAGTTTGTGACTTGTACTATAAAGACAACCAGCAGTACCCGGAAGGTCTGGAAGAAGAGGTGGAAAAAAACCTCAAAAAACTGGAAAAAGTGATGGGAAAGAAGCTGGGAGACCCTGGGAATCCTCTTCTTGTTTCTGTAAGGTCAGGGGCTGCCATTTCTATGCCAGGGATGATGGATACAGTGCTGAATCTGGGAACGAGTGACCAGAGCGTCAAGGGCCTGGAGAAAATGACAGGAAATAAAAGGTTCGCCTGGGATGCCTACAGAAGGTTCATTCAGATGTTCGGGAATGTAGTAATGGGAATAAAAAGCGAGGAGTTTGAAAAAATAATAGAGCAGAAAAAGGAGCAGAAGGGAATCAAACTGGACATTGATATGACCACTGAAGACCTTATGGAACTTGTGGATAAGTTTAAAAAAGTGTATAAAGAAAAAACAGGAGAAGATTTTCCTCAGGACCCCAGGGCTCAGCTGTGGAAATCAATAAGTGCAGTATTCGGCTCCTGGAACAACCCCAGGGCTATAAAATACCGAGAGATAAATGAGATAACAGGACTGAAGGGTACTGCAGTGAATGTACAGACCATGGTATTTGGAAATGTCGGCAGCGATTCTGGTACCGGGGTCGCTTTCTCAAGGGACCCTTCCACAGGAGAAAAGAAGTTCTACGGAGAATATCTGGTAAATGCGCAGGGCGAAGATGTAGTTGCAGGTATCAGGACTCCTGAATCCCTCGATCAGATGGAGAAGGAAATTCCTGACAAATACCAGCAGCTGGTGGAGATAAAGGACAAGCTGGAAGAGCACTATAAAGACATGCAGGATATGGAGTTTACCATTGAGAGAGGCAAGCTGTACATGCTGCAGACCAGAACCGGGAAAAGGACAGCTACTGCAGCGGTAAAAATGTGTGTGGATATGGTGCGCGAGGGTCTTATTGATAAAAAAGGGGCGATATCCAGGATAACTCCTGACCAGCTTGACCAGCTTCTTCATCCCATGATTGACTCGAATGAGGAGGTGGAGGTTATAGGCAAAGGGCTGCCTGCTTCCCCCGGAGCTGCCGTAGGAGAAATAGTGTTTACTGCAGAAGAGGCCGAGGAGGAAGCCTCCAAAGGCAATGATGTTATTCTGGTAAGAACGGAGACCTCCCCGGAGGATGTTGGGGGTATGAACGTTGCCAAAGGAATTCTTACATCCCGTGGAGGTATGACCTCACACGCTGCAGTGGTTGCCCGGGGTATGGGCAAACCCTGTATAGCGGGAAGTTCGGACCTCCGGGTGCTCAATGGACAGGAATGTGAAATCGGAGGTATAAAGTTCAACTCTGGAGACATGATTACTCTTGACGGGACCAAAGGGGAAATTATTAAAGGAAAAGTCAAGCTGGTTGAGCCTGTGCCAACCGGAGATTTTGCTGAATTTATGAAATGGACAGATGAACTCAGGGTGCTGAAGGTAAGGACAAATGCCGATACTCCTGAAGATGCTGAGAATGCACGAAAAATGGGAGCTGAGGGAATCGGGCTCTGCCGTACAGAACATATGTTCTTCGAGGGGAACCGAATAGATGCAATGAGAGAAATGATTCTTGCAGACGATGAACAGGGAAGGAGAAAAGCCCTTAAAAAGCTTCTTCCCATGCAGACATCTGATTTTGAAGAGATTTTTAAAGTTATGAATGGTCTTCCTGTGACCATACGACTGCTGGACCCCCCTCTGCATGAGTTTGTTCCCCATGGGGATAAAGAAATTGAAGATCTGGCAAAAGGGATGGAAGTCTCGGTCCAAAAGTTGAAGCAGAGAGTGGAGTCCCTCAAGGAGTTTAACCCTATGCTGGGCCATAGAGGATGCAGACTCGGCATAACCTACCCGGAAATTTATGAAATGCAGGTGGAGGCCATATTTTCCGCTGCGTGCAGTGTCCAGAATAAAGGAATAAAGGTAGAACCGGAAGTGATGATTCCCCTTATCGGTACACAGAAAGAGCTTACCATGCTGAAGGAAATGGCTGAAAAAACAGCAGTAAGGATCATGAAAGAGCAGGATGTGGAAGTGGACTACCTGATCGGAACTATGATAGAGATACCAAGGGCAGCTCTGGTGGCAGACGAAATAGCAGAGGATGCAGAGTTTTTCTCCTTTGGAACCAATGACCTTACTCAGATGGCATTTGGT
>JBMCUI010000187.1:0-4711 GCA_048622675.1 Spirochaetota bacterium
GATATAATGTTGAATGACCCAAATAAAAACAATATGCACAATGCATATTGCAATCTGCTGAAGCTGGTTTAATCAGTATAGAAAAAGGTCTCATAATAGCTATATTTAAAAGCTGGATTTAATATTACTATTCAAATTCATACATGAGTTATTTGGGGATAGAAAATACATGCCCGAAAATCCCTCACCTGCCTCTACCCATCGATAATATGTATTATCACAATAAGCTATGGTAACTTTCATTTTAATAATTAATAGTAATTTTAATTTGAACGAACATTTATTTTTCAATTAATGAATAGCCGATTTTGTTCTTATTTCAATATTATTTCACCATTAGAGAGTTTGTTCACTTTGCTTTCCTCTCTTCATTACAAGACCTGCAATAACAGCTAGTAATCCTGCTAACACGTAGATAGGTCCTGACACATAGGAATTCCATACAGTTGCAAGAACACCACATCCTATTAATAAAACACCCATTATGAGTATTACAACTTTTATTGATTCTTTTGCAGACGCTATTATTCCAAACACAAGACCTGTTATAATTGGTATTAATGAGAGTGCACTTAATACCGCAAAATCAGTAGTAGCTTCATATTTTTTCTTTCTTTTCTTCTTCTTTACCCTCTTCTTGAAACACTTCCTCAACTCCCAAATAAACTGCTCCACCGAAAAATATAACAGCACTCCAAATAATACCTATTATACATCGTAAGATACTAATACCCTCAATGTAGCGAGTCGGTCCGGGTCATGGGGATCTGGAGTTTCAAAAGTATCCAGGAAATTTTCAAGGTTTTGATTGTTTTTCACCATAGGCTCGACAGGGAAAGGCCAGGTCGGACCCTCAGTTTTCATAAAACGCCTTAAAATTCCAAAATGGTCTCGCTTTACTTCGGGCCGCACCTCTTCCCATGGTATATCTTCAAATACCACTATAGCGTCCAGATCAGCATTTTCATAAAATTCGACCAGGGAAGCACCTGGCATAATTTTATGCCTTACACTTTCTTCAACTTCCAGCTCCATAATCGGAACCATGTCAGGTTCCTTTCGTCTGATAGCGGTCATAAACCGTTCATATGAGTTCATATACAATCTCGTAACTTAAAACATATTTTTTCAAATTTAATTATTAAAATTGATTTTTCCACTAAATTAGTGTAATATATAATAGTTAATTGAATATTCCTATATCAGAAACAAATCTTGGTACAGAATATATAAAACATTGCTGATGGAGAATAGCATAAAAAAAACATACCATTAAGTATTCCTTTTCCAAAGAAGAACCTGAAAAATGTGAAAAAGCAAAAACACTTATTGCCGGGGCCATGGAAACTCATCGGGGTATAATCAGCTATCAAGTGATACAGGAATTTCTTAATGTAGCAGCAACAAAGTTTAAAACACCTCTTAGTCCTGCAGAAGCAAAATTGTATCTGCACAATGTTCTATTACCTCTTTACGAAATATCACCGGACATAGATTTTTATGAAACGTTTTTGAGCTTAAAAGAAGAGAGAGGATTCTCCTTTTACCACTAGTTGAACGTATTACTATGGGAAAAATATTTTATGCATTCATATCCATGTTAATCCTGGTTTCAGCAAGTCAGATCATGCAGGCCGCTTCTACCAAGGAAGCCGAAATCAGGAAAAAACATGAGGTAGAACCTGCCGGGGATGAACTTGAGAAAAAAACTCCCGGCCCTGAATCTACAGCCCCCCGTGAAATGAAGAAAGCCCTCAGGGTGCTGAGCGATCTCGATAAACAGCTCATGGAGCCAATCATTGAACTTATCAACTCCGCCACCGGGCTTGAATGCATTCTGGTAGAATCAGGGTCCTTCGATGTATTTGCTGGATTTTTCTCTCACTATCCTGCAGAAAAAATCCTGCACTACCACTCAGCCAGGTGGGGGAAAAAGCAGCGGGAATCCGGGCACAGCAGCATAAACTTTGCCTCCAAAAACGGGGTATATACCTGGTCATTATGGCAGAGCTGCTTTGTTTTTAACAAAGTGCTGGTCCAGGAAACAGAACCCGCAGCCGGAGGGAAGACGCCGGCGCAAAAAGACGACCAGGAAAAAATATCCCCGGTGCCTGAGGAACTGCAGGGAAAAATAACCGCCATGGACCCCAGGGCTGACCCGCTCACCCTTTCGGTCTTCTATACCCTGTATAAAAAGTATGGAATCAAGGTACTGCGGGACCTGGACAGGCTTATCCCTGTCTACTATGAGAGCAGGACCCGGTTGACACAAGCTGTGGAAAGTGGACGGTATGCCGGAGCCTACACCATAGACGGCTACTTTAATGCTTCCGTACACAGGGGCTACCCTCTGCGTATAACCTCCACCAGCATTTCACCGCTCAGGTACCCCCTGACTGCTGTGCAGGGAAAAAATACTGCATTCATTCCCCGCGCATCCCACAACCCCGAAGGGGCAAAGCTGTTCATAGATTTTCTGGCAGCTGATATGTTGCAGGAACACCTGGAAAAGTCAGCTTTTATACCCATTGCCGCCTCCACCGTGCCGAAAGCTGAAGAGGGGAAGCAGGTGGAGTTTTTACCTGCTGAATACCATCCGGAACAATGCAAAGAATTGATTGAAACATGGGAAAACATCGCCTTTCCCGAAGGGGTGGATGAAAGTCTTCTTCGGGAACACAAGCTTCCCTGACAGGTTTGCAAACATAGTATCAGCTTCCATGACCCGGACGTGCATGCCCTTGGTTTTCCTTAACCTGATGCGCGTGCCCCATAATTTTACCGTTGGATATCGCCCTATTTTCCCAGCTCCCTTATGGCCTGTCTGGCCACTTCACGGTCATCGAAGTGGATCTTTTTTTCACCAAGGACCTGATAGTCTTCGTGTCCCTTGCCTGCAATCAGCACCACATCGTTGGTGCTGGCCATCTTCACTGCCCTGAAAATCGCCTCCCTGCGGCTGGGGACCACCAGGTGACTGTTTCTGCGAAGCCCTTTTCTGATATCATTTATAATATCCATCGGGGCCTCGGTCCTGGGGTTGTCAGAAGTTACCACTGCAATATCCGATTTTTCCTCAACTATTCTCCCCATAATGGGCCTCTTGCCTCTGTCCCTGTCCCCCCCGCAGCCAAACACCGTTATGATGCGTCCATACCCCAGTGCTCTGGCAGCATCGAGCAGATGGTCCAGGGCATCAGGGGTGTGGGCATAGTCTACAAACACATGGAACCCTTTCCCTTCAGAAACTCTTTCCATTCTGCCGGGTATACTCTTCAGCTCATCCAGGCCCCGGGTGACTGCATCGCTTTCTATGCCCAGCTGTCCGGCAACACAAAATGCAGCCAGGATGTTGTATATGTTGTGCTCCCCCGGCAGCCGGGAGCTGAACTGCTGCCCGTTTATGGTAAACACTGAACCGTTAATGTCCATGGAACTGCTCCGGGCGGTGTAATCAGCCTTCCCTTTCATGCCGAAGGAAACCTTGTTTACACCTGTCATCTGATAAAGCTTTTTGCCGTAGGGGTCATCGGTATTGATAACTGCAACCGCCCCTTCGGACAGTCCTGTAAAAAGCCTGGACTTTGCCTGGAAATACTCCTCCATGCTGGAGTGGAAGTCGAGGTGGTCCTGGCTCAGGTTGGTAAACACTGCGCAGTCAAAGTCTGCAGGGAATACCCGGTCCATGCTCAGTGCATGGGAGGATACTTCCATAATCACATGGCTTACCCCGGCATTTTTCATGCTGCTGAACAGGCCTTGGGTATCCACCGGGTCCGGAGTAGTATTCCCGGCTGTCTGCACCACCTTGCCGTAACGGTACGAGACCGTGCCGATCACCCCCGGAGTTTTTCCGGCCTGTTTCAGGAACGCTTCTATCATATAGGTAATAGTGGTCTTTCCGTTTGTTCCGGTGACCCCTATCAACTGAAAAGACCTGGATGGAAAGCCGTAAAAGGCCCTGGAAGCAAAAAGAACACACCTGCGGGCATTATCAGTATAGCATACAGGTACCTTCAAATCCGGGTCCAGCTGGTTTTTGTAACTGTGCTCCACCACCACTGCAGAAGCATGTTTTTGTACTGCATGGTGTATATACTTCAACCCGGTTTCTTTGTACCCCTGTACAGCAATGAAAAGACAGCCCGGTCTTACCTTCCTTGAATCAGAGCTGATCATGGTAATCTCAGGGTCCCCTCCTTCTCCAACCCTGAAACATCCGCACTTATCAGCCAGTACACTCAGTCTCACTGATGTATCCTTTTTACTCTTGGTGTAAACCCTATTATAATATAATAGCCCTGGTTTGAAAACAACCAGGAGCACCTGGCGGACCCATACCGCAGAACATCCAAAACAAAGGTATAGTAGAGATGCCTTCTAAAAAAGCTTCGATACTTTTTAATAAACTCCTTAATGGAATAGTATGTTTTCAATAATTGTCCGGGATATATTTATTTGATATTTTCCAGCATGGTGGTAAAGTAAATAGAAATATTGCAGAGAGACCAATGGAAATAATTTTGCAGCATTACCTGAGCCTGAACCGGATGATGTTTACCAGTCTGCCCACCAAGAAAGCTGTAATAAACGAGCTGATCAGGCTGTCCAGGGAAGACGGAAAGGTACCGGATGAGGCAACCTTCAGAAATGCACTCCTCAGAAGAGAATCACTCATGAGCACCGGTATAGGCTACGGGTTGGCCATTCC
>JBMCUI010000188.1:0-4682 GCA_048622675.1 Spirochaetota bacterium
AGCTTTATGAACTGCCATAAAGGCAGCATCTACCCTGCTCATCTGGCCTGCACCTACCCCCACTGTTCTGGTCCTCTGGGCCAGAACAATTGCATTTGATTTCACATGATTGACTATTTTCCATGCAAACAGAAGGGAGGCTTTTTCCTCCTCAGTTACATCTTTTTCCGTTACCAGCTTCAGTTCTTCACCCTGTACATCCTTCAGGTCTCTCTGCTGAACCAGAAGACCACCAATTACCCTTTTTATATCATGGTCGTATTTTTCGTTTTTTCCTACCGGGCCGGTTTCCAGAAGCCGAACATTTTTCTTCCTGCGCAGGACTTCCAGGGCCTCATTCTGGTATCCGGGAGCAATGATGCATTCCACAAACCCGGCCTGAGAAACCCTCCCCGCGGTCCGCTCATCCACCTCCCTGTTAAAAGCAATAATACTGCCGAATGCAGACACAGGGTCGCACTCCCATGCATCAGAAAACGCCTGTTCCAACTCTTCAGCACAGGCTGCTCCACAGGGATTGGTATGTTTTATTACACTGCAGGCCGGAGCTTCAAACTCCTTTACTATTTCAAAAGCCGATTCAATGTCCAGAATATTGTTAAAGGAAAGCTCCCTGCCGTGCAATTTTTCAGCAGAACCTACCCCTGTTACATCTACTTCCTGGCTGGTATAAAAAGCAGCCAGCTGGTGGGGGTTTTCTCCGTACCGCAGCTCCTGTCTCTTTTTAAAATAAAGGCTTATGGTATCAGGAAACTTACTCTGTGCTTCACCCAGTACAACATTGTGAAAATAGCTTGATATCAAACTGTCATAATAGGCTGTTTTTTCAAATACTGCCCTTGCCAGGACTTTTCTGGTTTGGATGGGTATACCCCCCTGATTCTCCAGCTCCTGTATTACTTTCTGGTAATACCGGGGGTCAGGAACAACACATACAAACTGGTAATTTTTAGCAGCAGACCTCAACATGGAGGGCCCGCCAATATCTATGTTTTCTACTGCCTCAGGGATACCTGCATCCGGCTTTTTAATTACTTCCTGAAAAGGATAAAGGTTGATCACTACCAGGTCAAAAGGCTCAATTTCATTTTCCTGAAGCTGCTGCATATGGGACTGGTTGTCCCTTTTTGCCAGAAGCCCTCCGTGTATTTTAGGATGGAGACTTTTTACTCTCCCATCAAGGATCTCCGGGAAACCGGTATAATCTGAAATTTTGGTAACAGGTATTCCCATATTTTCAATTGCCCTGGCCGTCCCTCCCGTGGAATAGATTTTAACACCCAGGCTGTACAGGCTCTTTGCCAGCTCCTCAAGACCGGTTTTGTCTGAAACACTTATCACCGCATTTTTCACCTTAAGGCCGTTCATTTCTTCTTCCTCCCAGATCAAGTATTTACTGTTCCTGGATAACCTCCTAAGTTATTTTAAATTTTTCCAAAGATACAGTAAAAAAAGCGTTTCATTACAATGATTCGGAAATATTGACAATTATCCCTCAGCAGATTACTTTAATTGAACCGGGGAAAAATGCTCCGGTAATTACCTGAATGCTACGCAAGCGTCGGCAAGCTGCAGCATACACAACTGCATAGGTACTGGTGTGTCTGGAAACAATGTTATATTAAAAATAGAAGGGCTCAATTATTCAACCGGTGAAAAACAAATCCTTAAGGACCTCTGTCTTACCGTAAAACGAAATACCATTCACAGCATCCTGGGGGCAAACGGGACAGGAAAGACTACACTGGGCTTTGTACTGATGGGGCTTTCCGGATACAAACCATCATCAGGTAAAATAATTTTTGACGGCAGGAATATTATAGATTTTACCATAACCAAGCGCTCCAGGACAGGGCTTACCCTGGCATGGCAGCATTCCACCCCATTTGAAGGAATCTCCGTAAGTGACTACCTTTCTATCGCAGCCAGGAATACCAACTTTGATTACCGGTATGCGCTTACCCGGCTGGGTCTTAAACCTTCTGCCTATCTGCAGAGAAGTTATGACGCCACCCTATCAGGAGGGGAACGCAAAAGGATCGAGCTGGCAGCCATTATGACCATGAAACCAAAGCTGGCCATTCTCGATGAACCGGACTCCGGTATTGACATGCTCTCACTGGAAAATATTTCCGATGTAATAAAAGAAATCAATCAGAATGGCAGCACCGTACTGCTCATTACTCACAGCTGGAAAATGGCCCATAAAGCTGATATTTCCTCCCATCTCTGTGACGGCACCATTCTGATGACAGGCGACCCTGAAGAAGTTGCAAAGTTCTACATAAGCAAATGCCAGAGCTGCGACCATATAAATTACCCACAGATGGAGGAACTACCCGATGTCCAGGGTTGATTTTTCAAGTGAGTACCAGGCAATTGTGGACACTTTCCAGAGGAGCGGCGGAGACCCTGATATTTTAAGCAGCAGCGATGTATCCAGCCTGGTGGTACATGGAAACCAGATTTTAAGCAAAAATATAACTGCAGGAATACATGCAGATGTACACCAGATGGATGACGGTGTAGAGATATTCCTCAGGGTGGAAGAAAACACCCGGGTTGATACACCCATACATCTGTGTTTCGGACTGGTACATAAGCGCGGAAAACAGAGAATCATTTCTCATTACACCATAGGAGACAACTCCAGCGTTTCTTTTCTGGCTCACTGCAGTTTTCCCAGGGCTGAAAATGTAACTCATGCCATGGATGCTGAAATTACTATTGGTAACAACTCCAGGGTACATTACAATGAAGTCCATTTCCATGGCCCTGAAGGGGGTATAGAGGTAATACCAAGGGGAGTTATCAATCTTGGCAAAAACAGCCACTATTTCTCCGAGTTTAAACTGATAGAAGGTGCAGTAGGTCGCTTCGACCTGGATTATACAGCCCATGTTGGAGACCACAGCAGTGCAGAGCTCTATGCAAAACTTTTTGGGAAGGGCAGGGACTCTATAAGGGTAAAAGAATCAATTTACCTGAACGGCACCTGCTCCAGGGGAATAACCAAGACCAGGATTGTAAATAAAGACTACTCCCAAAGCGAGGTGCTGGGAGAGGTCATAGGAAACGGTGATTTTGCCAGAGGCCATGTGGACTGTACAGAAATAATTGAAGGGCCTCATACACAGGCCAGTGCAGTGCCTCTGGTCAGGGTAACCAATCCCAGGGCAAAAGTCACCCATGAAGCAGCCATAGGTTCTGTGGACAAAAATCAGGTTGAAACACTTACGGCCAGAGGACTGACTGAAAACGAAGCAATAGATATTATTGTAAGAGGCCTGCTTCAATAAATATTGTGTATATCTGAGATTTTTGACCAGACTACCCCGGACTGCTGGCTTTTGCATACTCTCTGGCTACATTATCAATACTTCCGGCACCCATGAATACCACCACTCTCTCCCCTGGAAAATTGTCCTTTTTCAGGAACTTTATTACTGCTTCTTTTCTTTTGATATACACAATGTTCTTTTGAGGAGCCTTTGTTCTCAGTTTTTTAAAAACCTGGTAACCGTTTATCCGGCTGGTATACTCCTGGGAATCCCTCTGGAGGTAAATATCCACCAGCACCAGAGAATCAGCCTGCACTAAAGTATCTGCAAATCCGTTCAGAAAAAAAACAGTTCTGGAATGCTGATGGGGCTGGAACACCACCAGAATGTGTCTTTGCGGGTACTCTTCCCTCAGAGCATCCAGAGTATGCTTTATTTCAGTAGGATGATGCGCATAATCGCTGTATATGAGATCGCCGCCTGCCCTGCCCAGGTATTCCATCCTTCTCTCAGTCCCTTTAAACGTTTTTACTGAGTTTGCAATAACTGTACTGTTAATACCGATATTCAGGGCAAAAATGGAGGCCAGAGCAGCATTGGTGCAGTTATACCTGCCAGGAACGGGCAGGGTTAGGTCCAGCACCTGTTTGTTTGACGAGGTTATTCCCAGGCTGTAGTATCCTCTCTGAGCTTTGACGTCAGCTATCCGGTACTGATTGCAGGTGGCCTCACCCACAGTAATAATATTTATTTCGGAAGGGAGTTTTTTTATAATGGATTGTATATTTGGATCATCTCCATTTACCACTACAAACCCCTGTCTGGAAGTTGTGTTAATAAAGTCCGCAAATGCTTTTTTTATCTGCTCAATGTCCCCGTAGCATTCCAGATGGTCTGGTTCTATATTGGTAACAACTGCAGCTTTCTTTTTCAGGTTGAGAAAAGACCTTCGGTACTCGCATGCCTCAGCAATAAAATACTGCCCTCTGCCGTAGAGAGAATTGGAGCCGAAGTTTTTCATCACTCCCCCGCATACAACAGTGGGTTCAACTCCGGAATACTGAAGAACGGTGGCTATAATAGCAGTGGTGGTGGTTTTGCCATGTGTTCCCGCTACTCCTACTCCCATTTTGGCACCCATGAGTTCTCCCAGAAACTCCGAATACAGGCAAACAGGCACTCCCTTTTCTTTTGATTCTACTATTTCAGGATTGTCTAAAGGTACCGCAGCACTCATTACCACCAGGTCCGGACTCCCCACATTCTCCTTTTTATGGCCCAGAAAGAAAACCATTCCTTTTTTTTGCAGCTTCGTGGTCAGCTGGTTTTGTTCTATTGCAGAACCGCTGGCAGTGATACCTTGTTCAAGGCAAATGCCTGCAACTGCACTCATCCCTATGC
>JBMCUI010000189.1:0-4659 GCA_048622675.1 Spirochaetota bacterium
GAAAAAACCTCAGGAGTATCTTCTGCTGGTAGAAGGCTCGGTCCCTACAGGAGAAAACGGGTTCTACTGCACTCTGGGAAGCAGGAATGGTGAAGAGGTTACCATGAAAGACCTGACTGCCGACCTTGCGGGCAGTTCCACTGCAGTAATTGCAGTAGGCAGCTGTGCCTCTTATGGAGGGATACCTGCAGGACAGCCCAACCCTACCGAGGCCAGGTCTGTTTCTGAGTTTCTACGCCAGCAGGGTATTAATAAACCGGTAATTAATGTTCCCGGATGCCCCCCCCATCCGGAATGGATGACCGGGACAATTGCCTCTATACTGTTGAATGGGCTCCCATCACCGGATGAGCTGGATGACAAGTTGAGACCCCAAGCTTTTTATGGAAAATTGATTCATGATAACTGTCCTCGACGGGGGTTTTTCGATGCCGGACAGTTCGCCCGCTCCACCAGTGAGGAAGGGTGCCTGTATGAGATCGGGTGCAAGGGTCCGCTGACCTATGCTGATTGTCCTCTGCGTCTCTGGAACAATGGGGTCAGCTGGTGTGTAGGTGCAGGGGCACAGTGCATCGGGTGTGTAGAGCCTGATTTTGTGGACCGAATGGCACCCATGTTCACCAAGCTGGATGAAGAAGCACTGGAAAGATTTAAGATAATCACCCGGTAAACTGAAAATAATTGTGTTAATAGTGCCTGTATAATTGGAGCAGTTATTGGTACCACCACTATCACACAACAAAAACGGAGGAGAAAATGTCCAGTAAAATAACCATTGATCCGGTGACCAGAATAGAGGGTCATATGAAGATAGAAGCGGACCTGGAAGATGGAGAGGTAAAGGACGCCCGGTGTTCGGGTACCCTTTTCAGAGGTTTTGAAATGATCCTCAGGGGGAGGGAGCCCCGGGATGCTCAGCGGATAACCCAGAGAGTATGCGGAGTGTGCCCGGCAGTCCATGCCACTGCCTCCACATTAAATCTTGACAGTGCTTTTGGTATTGCTGACAAAATCCCTGACAACGGCAGGATTTTAAGAAATATTGTTCTGGGCTCCAATTTTCTGCAGTCCCACATACTCCACTTTTATCATCTGGCAGCTCTGGATTATGTTGATGTAACAGCAGTTAAGAACTATTCAGGTAATGACCAGGATTTGTGCTCGCTTAAGGAGTTTATTGAAAGGGGGGAGATAGCCCCTTTTGCGCCCAGGTATGAGGGGGATTACAGGCTGAATGCCCAGACCAATCAAGCAATGGCCAAACACTACGTTACAGCGCTGGAGATGAGAAGGCTTGCCCATGAAATGCTGACCATGTTCGGCGGCAAGATGCCCCACAACGCTGCAGTGGTCCCAGGAGGAATTACCGAGCATCCTACTGTGGACAAAATATCAGGCTTTATATGGAGACTGAATAAAATAAGACATTTTATTGATACTATATGGATTCCCGATGTCATTGAGGTGGCAAAGAATTATCCAGATTATTTCCAGATAGGAGGTGGTCCGGGTAATTTTTTATGCTACGGGGCATTCGACCTGGATGGTACCAGCGGTGATTATGCTACCAGAAAGAGACTGTTCCCTCAGGGTGCACTGGAAGGTCCGGATAAACTGAAGAGGCTGGATACCAGGAGCATAACCGAAAGTGTCAAACACTCCTGGTACCAGCAGCAGAAGCCCCTCCACCCTTCAATGGAACGAACTTCTCCTGATGCAAAAAAACAGGGGGCGTACAGCTGGATACGCTCTCCCAGATATGAGGGCAAGGAATACGAAGTTGGTCCGCTGGCCAGATGGGTGGTTTCCTATTTTGCCGGTCAAAAGCAGGTAAAGGAAATGCTGGAGGGGACCCTCAAAAAACTGGACATCCAGGCTGGAGACCTTAACTCGGTGCTGGGACGGCACGCTGCCAGGGCTCTGGACGCCAAACTGGTTGCTGACAGTATGGCGGAGTGGGTTCTTGAGCTCGAGCCGGGCAGTCCAGTGTGTGCGTCGTACCAGGTCCCGGACCAAGCAGAAGGTATGGGTATTGTGGATGGTCCCAGGGGAGCACTGGGGCACTGGATACAGATCAAGGACAAAAAAATAGAAAATTACCAGCTGGTAGTTCCTACTACATGGAACGGCTCCCCCAGAGATGATAACGATCAGCCCGGACCCATGGAGCAGTCGATTATGACTACCCGGGTAAAAAATCCTCAGAACCCTTATGAGGTGGTTCGGATAGCCAGGTCATTTGACCCATGCCTGGCCTGTTCGGTTCATACACTTGACCTCAAAGGTCATAAACTTTCTTCCTCCAGGGTAGTATAGGATGCAATTTGCAGTGGTTGGAACAGGAAACATTCTTCTTGGAGATGAGGGGGCAGGAGTAGTAGCGGCGCGCAGGCTGCAGCAGGTTGTATGTTCTGAAGAAGTAGAGGTAGTAGATGCAGGGGTGGCATTTATGGATGTGGCACCCCTGCTTAACGGATTTGACCGGGTGATTGTGGTAGATGCAGTTAGAGGCGGTGGCGAACCAGGCAAGGTCTACAGATTTACACTCGAAGATATTGCAAATAATGAAACAGCGGCGATTTCATTGCATGATATAGGAATATTTCAGGCATTTAGCATGGAAAAGCTCCAGGGGAGAGGGCCCAGGGAAGTTGTTTTCTACGGAATTGAACCAGGGGATATTCGGTTGTCCCTGGAGCTTTCGGGGCAGGTACTGGAAAAGATAGATACTGTTGTCCACATGATAATAGATGAATTAAAAACATCAGGTGCTGCACTCTGCCAAAAAGCTAATTACAAGGAGGCCAATTGATGGTTGTCAATGTCCCAAAACCAAATGGTGAGATTTTGGAGATGGTTTCATCTTTCAGCAGGCTGTTTATCGTTGCCTGCGGCGGGTGCCCGGTAGGATGCGATTCCGGAGGAGAAAAGAGGATTGAATATCTTACCAATTTTCTGGAGAATAACCAGAAGCAGGTTACAGGCAGTGTACAGATAGATTTTTTATGCAACAAAGCCCTGGTGGGCTCCAAACTGATCTACCAGAAAAAAGCTCTGGCCAGTGCAGAGGTGGTTCTGGTTGTTTCCTGCGGTATAGGGGTCCAGGCTACCGGGAATATGATAGATATACCTGCACTGCCTGCCCAGGACACGGTTTCTGCCCAGGGAATGCAGGGATTGTGGCCATCCAGCGAGCGCTGTGCTGGCTGTGGCACCTGTTATCTGGCATACACTGGAGGTATATGTCCTATAACTACCTGTTCCAAGCATCTTCTCAACGGAATGTGCGGAGGACAGCAGGATGGGAAATGCGAGGTTGAGGAAGACCGGGACTGCGGCTGGTATCTTATTTATAAGAGACTGGAAGAATTGGGCAGGCTGGATGATCTCAAGCAAATTCCCACTTTGCGTGACTACCGTAAACTTGATGTAACGGATAAGGAAAGACAGACCACCAGATGGGCTCTGGAAAAGAATCAAATATACCAGGCTCCGGAACAATCAGCTACAGCCAGGGAGGAGGAGTGATATGAGCAAACTGCAGGAAAGCTTAAAACAGGGAAAGTTTACCATAACCGGGGAGGTCGGGCCTCCCAAAGGTGTTAACTTGCAGCACTGCATGGAAAAGGAAGTCTCCCATATAAAAGACCGGGTAGTGGCTATTAATGTTACAGATAACCAGAGTTCGGTGATGAGGATAAGCTCCCAGAGCATCTGTGCTCTTCTGGCCCAGCAGGGCCTGGAGCCCATCCTGCAGATAACATGCAGAGATCGAAACAGACTGGCTATTCAGTCTGATATACTAGGGGCATATGTGCAGGGAATCAGGAATATACTGGCACTGACAGGGGACCACAATACAGCAGGAGACCACCCGCAGAGCATGCCTGTTTTCGACCTGGACTCAGTAAGCCTGCTTACAGCTATAACCTCTTTGAAACAGGGAAAAGACCTGGCAGGCCAGGAGCTGGAAGGAGTACCTGAGGATATATTTCCGGGAGCTATTGTTACCCCCGGTGCTGACCCTTTGGGAATGCAGTTGATTAAAATGGAGAGAAAAATAAACTCCGGGGCATGTTTTTTTCAAACTCAGGCGGTTTACGACCCCGGGATATTTGAAAAATTTATGAAGGAAGCATCCAGGTTTAATGTTCCTGTTTTATGTGGTATAGTTATTATAAAGTCTCCCGGTATGGCCAAGTATATGAATAAGTTTGTTCCCGGTGTGGTGGTACCCGATTCCATGATCAAGAACCTCTCAGAGGTCTCCAAAGAGGACAGGCCCAAAAAAAGCATAGAACTGATGGCAAATTTTATAAAGGAAATAAGACCCATGTGCCAGGGGCTGCATATAATGGCCATGGGATGGGAGAGACACGTGCCCCGGCTCCTGGATATGTGCGAGCTGTAGCATCTTAACTACGAGTCTGCTTCGAATATGGCAGGTACATTTTCTTGCGGTTTGTCCTGGTTACATTCGAGTAAGTAAAGAGTGAGATTTCGGGCTAGTGAGATTTGAACTCACGACCTCACGGTCCCGAACCGTGCGCGCTGCCAAACTGCGCTATAGCCCGATGTGATTGTTTTCCAGTAAAAAAATAGTGCGGGAGCGACGGGAATTGAACCCGCGATCTCCGGCTTGACAGGCCGGCGCGATAA
>JBMCUI010000190.1:0-4620 GCA_048622675.1 Spirochaetota bacterium
CCAATGTTCTGACCACCAGGCTTACCAAGGTGCTTCAGGACGCATTTGCTCCCAGGACCAGTATTCATGGGGTGCTGGTGGAAGTTTTTGGCGTGGGCATACTTATTGTAGGAAAAAGCGGGGTAGGAAAAAGTGAATCTGCTCTGGAACTTATCGAAAGAGGACACCGGTTGGTTGCTGATGATGTGGTGGATATACGATGTATATCCGAGACCATTTTAATTGGAAGCGGGGCCCGTATGATAAGCCATCATATGGAAATCCGTGGACTGGGTATTATCAATATAAATCATCTATTCGGTGTGGGGGCCATAAGAGACAAAAAACAGATCCAGCTGGTAGTCAGCCTGGAAGAATGGGATACCCGAAAAGAGTATGATCGACTGGGTCTGGAGGACTCTGTCTACACCATTCTGGGTGTTGAAGTACCGCTGCTGAATATTCCGGTGAGAGCAGGCAGGAATATTCCCATATTGATTGAGACCGCAGCCATGAATTACAGGCTTCATAAAATGGGATACGATTCTGCGAAGGAGTTCAATAAAAAGCTGATGAGGAGCATAGAGAAGGGAAATACACAAGAAGAAACTGGATGAATCCTGAATTCCTGTTTAAAAAGGGCGCTGTGTCCAATTGCTGTACCGAATATGATAGAAAAAACAATTACTATTAAGAATAAGACCGGACTTCATGCAAGACCTGCTGCTGTTATTGTGCAGAAGGCAAACCACTTTAAGTCCAACATTTTCCTGGAAAAGGATGAAGATCGGGTAAACGCAAAGAGTATAATGGGGGTTATGATGCTGGCAGCAGCTGAGGGATCACAGATAAAGATTATTGCTGACGGAGAGGACGAACAGGAGGCCGTAGATCAGATTACCGGCCTTCTTGAATCGGACATTGATAAAGAGGATTAACCATGAAAAAAATGGCGGTGGTGTATGTAGTTTTTTTGATGCTGGTGCTGCCCTGCGTTTGTCTGGCAGAGAACAACGAAGCAGGAAATAAACAGAATAGAAAAGATACCTTTATCAGGAAAGACCCTATACTGGCAGGGGCCCTGTCCTGGTACGTTCCGGGTCTGGGACAGCTTTATGCAGGTGCTTATTTCAAGGGGGCAGCTTTCTGGGTGGTGGAACAAACCCTACTGGTGAGTATTCTGCTCAAGTTTGCTGAAATGGAGCCTGATGTGACCGGTGGAATAAACCTGGGTATTCATATTAAATCAAAAGACAACCCTGACCGGGAGGAGCAGAAGACTGCAGTTCTTCTGGGCACCTCCCTGGTGGTGGTCCATTTTTTAAATATTATTGACGCAGTGAATACTACCAGAATGTACAACAGGGAAAAACAGCAGGGTATGTACACAGATTTGAGCTATGACAGTAATACCCGGTCGTATCAGGCATCTGTTAAAGGCAGGTTTTGATGGGAAGTTATGCAGGTGTGTATTAAAATAAAATGGTCCGGTTGATATAACCATGATGATCTGGACTGGCAGAAGGATTTTTAAATGAAAATAAGGGTGTTGGTTATTGTTATAGTAATATTTCTTCTTTTTGGTTGTTTTCAGGGGGTTATGGGAGACCGGGCTTCCAGGGTCATTATGGATATGGAAGACCGTACACCGGCCCCTCCCCGGGAAAAAGACCCTTTCATAGCAGGGCTTTTGTCCTGGCTGATGATGGGAGTGGGGCAGATCTATTGCAAAGAGTATACCAAAGGCTCTATTTTCATAGCAGCAGACCTGGCGGACAAAGCAGCCCTTATTCTGCTGATCTCACATATTAACAGTAAATACTCCAGCACCGATAAAGAGATTCTGCCCCTTAACTGGGCTCAGTTCGACACCCAGACCAAGATCCTTACCGCTGGATATTTTGCAGCTACCCTGGGGATAAGGTTTTACAATGTCATAGATGCTATTAAGTCCGCAAACCGGTATAACCAGCGTTATTTTTCAGAGAATAAATCTGGAAAACTGTCTGTAAGTGTTGAACAGGATGCAATCAACCTGGGCTATAGCCTGCAATACAGTGAGTAGTCATGAAAAAGAAGCTGCTAGTAATTTTTTTTATCTGGATGACTGTCCTGGCCGCAGCAGCAAATGTATATCCTGAACAGCTTAGAGTGCAGTTTAATGAACATAAATACAATCAGGTATTGAACTCTTCTTTTTATCTAAAAGGGAATATCTCCTACGATACCATAGATGCCATTCGTAATGGTATTACTGCCAGATTTTACATAACTGTCCAGCTCCTGGAAAAGGGGAGTTTTCTGGGTATGGGCAAGAATGTGTTAAAAGAACTTGTGGAGATATTTATTATCTCATATGATGTTTGGGAAAATAATTTTGTTGTCCAGAACAAAAAAACCGCAGAGAAGCACAATGTTGAAAGCTCTACGGATATAATTACTGTCATAAACCAGACTCTGAGCCCGCTGAAATTGAAAATATCACCTCAGAAGAGAGATGAAAGACTGTTTCTACGGGCAAAGGTGAGAATTCAAACCCTGAAGCTGTATCCTCCTTTGGGCATTTTTCTGTATTTCTTTGATCCATGGAACTACGAAAGCGAATGGACCACCACCCAGGTATTCAGCCTGGACGAGCTTTGATGCCATGAAGTTTAAAAGCTACCTTAAAAGAGGAAATATAATTATCACGGTGCTGTTGGGAGTGTTCACTCTTTATTTCGGCACCATTATTTTTCTTCTTTTTCAGATAGACCCTTTCAGCCTTTTTCAGACCATAACACAGAATAGGGTTTTTTTAATTTCCCTCCTAATGCTTTTTTCTGTAATGTTTTTTCTGGTACTGTACAATCTTTTTCAGATCGTTTCCGACAGGATAAAAAATGTAGAAGGGTCCAAGTTCAGACTGAGGCTAACCCTTTTCTTTTTAATTATTACTTCCATCCCTATTATACCTCTATCAATTATATCCTATAATCTCATATCCAGAAGCATAAATCTGTGGTTTGTGGGGGGGATAGAAGATTCATTAATGGACGCGGTGGGAATTTCAAAGGAGCTCTATCGTACTATGTCCGGTGAAACTGTTGAGGAGTGGGAGGAGGTGTGCTCAGACTGCTCAGCAGGTGAAATCAGCACCGCAGGGTTCAAAATAATAGACGGGGTTCTTAGGTTCGATTCGGGCACCGGGAAGTTGTCCACTCTTTATTCCAAAAACACTGCTCTGAAAAATGAAGTGGCATCATTCAATATAGAAGAATCAGACCTGCAGACCTGGAAGAGAATGGAGTCCGGCAGCAGCGAATATATACTGGTGCCTGTTAAGGGCTCTTCGGGAAAAAATCTTATTCTGGTAAGGAAAATACCTGACCGTATAAAAAAGTATACCACCACTATTTCCACCGGTCTTCAGAATTACAGGACCCTTAAAATAATTCGGGAACCGATAAAAGGCATAGTGGTGCTGTTTTTTATGGTTGTTGCCATGCCCTTTGTTCTTTTATCTTTTTATCTTGGACTGATTATTTCCAGGGAAGTTACCGTCCCCATAAGGGAGCTGGCTATTGCCACCAGGAAAGTGGCAGATGATAATCTGGATTACCGGATAAACCAGGAAGCAAAAGATGAACTCAAACTGCTTATCGATTCGTTCAACAAAATGACTACTGATCTCAGGTTGAACAAGGAGCTGCTGAAGCACACCGAGAGAAGCATGGCCTGGCAGGATATAGCCAGAAGAATTGCTCATGAAATAAAAAACCCACTTACTCCTATAAAACTGTCTGCAGAAAGACTTCTGAGGCTGTATAAAAAAAATGACCAGTACAAACAGGTGCTTTCCAGCAGCATCGAGCGGATTGTGGGGGAAGTGAACAATATCAATGACATGGTCAATGAGTTTTCCAGTTTTGCCCGGCTTCCTGACACCAGAATGGGCAAGCATGATATAGTGGAGCTGGTGTATGAAATAATCCATTTTCTGGAAGATACGTATAAGCAAGTAGAGTTTACTTTTCATCATGAACACAAGGAGCTGTATGTGTGGATTGACCGGAATCAGGTCAAAAGGGCCATATTAAATGTTGTTTATAACGGAATTAATGCAGTAGATGAAAACGGGAATATCAGGCTCAAAGGCTATACATCGGAAATTGACAGCGGCAGATACATCCTTTCCATTACTGACAATGGTGTGGGGATTGATGATGAAATAAAAGAGCACATCTTTGACCCATACTTTTCCAAAAACGGCACAGGCTCGGGCCTGGGCCTGTCCATTGTGGAAAGGATTATGGTGGACAACCGGGCAAGAATATGGTTTGAAAGCCAGCCAGGAAGAACAACATTCTATCTGGAGTTTACCAAGGTATGAGCTCAGTACTGGTTGTTGATGACGAGAAATACATAAGAGAAACTCTTCGGGATGTACTGGAGGACGAAGGGTACTCGGTATTAACTGCCGGAGATGGGAAAAATGCTCTGGATATTTTAAACGTTAACATGGTGGATATTGTGCTGCTGGACTTGTGGCTGCCTGAAATGGGAGGTCTGGAGGTTCTGGGCAGAATAAAGGAAGAATATTCGGAGGTGCAGATAATAATTATAACGGGCCATGGTACAATAGATTCAGCGGTTAAGGCC
>JBMCUI010000191.1:0-4596 GCA_048622675.1 Spirochaetota bacterium
CAAGCAGTTCAGCGAGTCGACGGATGGGATGGAGCAGTTTGTGGCTGAGGCCATAGCCCATGCTGATATAACCTCAAAGGTGAAGATCCCTGTTTAATTGTACTGGATAGACGGCAACAAAACCGCCCTGAAAGGGGCGGTTTTTTTTTCGTCCAGCAGAAAATCCAAAAATAACCTCCTTAATATGGATATGTACTCTAGTTTAATGTAAATCGCCTATCTCGGTGTTAAGCAGTCCATAGGTACTCTTTTTTTCTGGGAGCAGCAACGTTCAAATAATATAACTTTTATTATTTTTTAAATTTTTCTTGACAATAAAATCATTTAGTGTAAACTAAAAAATTGATATTTAGAGAGCTAGTCATCTAGCTAGGTAGAAAGTTTACCGGTTATTCATCGCTCAATGAAGAGGGGATTGCCAATTATGTTAACCTGCAAACATCGAGGTCTTTGATATACAGGGAGGCAATATAACAGAAGCATTAATAATGCTTTTGAAACTTAAATAAAATAAGGAGGCAGGTATGGGCAACAACCAGTATGATCAAAAGCAGGATGGTTCGATCGGTAATCAGCGTACTACCAGAAGGGATTTTATCAAGAAATCAGCAAAAATAGGTGCAGGAGCGGGCATTGGGCTTACCATGATGGACTCCATACTCCTGGCAGGTAAAGAAGAACAGGCCGAAGCTCCGGAAGTTAAAAAGAAAGCCCCCATCAGGTGGAGGCTTCAGTCCTATGCAGGCCCTGCCCTGAATGAACATGTTGTTTTAAAAGCAATCCAGAAGTTTAACGAGGCAGCCAAGGGAGAGATGGTCATTGATGTGTACACGGCTGATGAAATAGTCCCGCATGGTGAGCTGTTTCGCGCAGTGCAGGAAGGGACACTGGATGCAGCTGTAAGCGACGATGACTCTATGCAGGCACCAGTAGATGTATCTGTATTCGGTGCCTACTTCCCTCTTGCCTGCCGCTACTATCTCGATGTCCCGGTTCTTTGGAACTGGTACGGGCTGAACGAGATCTGGAAGGAAGCCTACGATGAGGTAAAAGGTGTGACCTGGCTGAGCACTGGTTCCTGGGACCCATGCTGCTTCGCCGGTACCAAACCGATACGGTCTGTAAAAGACTTTGATGGGCAGAGAATGTATATGTTCCCTACTATTGGCAAGTTCATGCGGCGGTTCGGGGTTACCCCCCAGACCCTCCCCTATGAGGACGTTGAGATGGCCATTCAGACTGGTGTTCTGGATGGAGTAGCCTGGTCCGGTATCACTGAAGACTATACGGTAGGTTGGGCTGATGTGTGCGATTACTACCTGACAAACCCCGTATCCGGTGCATGGGCAGGCAGCTGGATTGTGAACACCGAGTCATGGGAGAAGCTGTCCGACAGGGCCAAGATGTTATACCGGGTAGTAATAGATCAATCACACTATTACCGGCTGCACTGGTACTGGTGGGGCGAGGCTCACTACCGTACTCAGGGTGGAAAAATGGAGCTGACCAGCATTCCTGATGATGAGTGGAGAGTAGTTGAAGATGAAGCGATGAAGTTCTGGGACGAGATTGCTGAAAGAAGTGAGAGATGCGCCAAAGTGGTAAAGATATTAAAAGAGTACCAGGAAATCATGAGAACCACAGGTCCTCCCTACAGATACTGATGGTGCAGAGGCTAATGCAACGAGAGTTAGTATAGAAGGGTGATTTGCCGTTCATGGCCTGGTGTGCCAGGACCATGGACGGCAGCCTTAATAACCTCACATTTTTGCATTTTTTACTGTGATGTTTAAATTTCTTTAAAATTAAAGAAGTGAGGGGGGGTTAAGTGCATAGAGCAATAAAATCCTACGTACACAGTATAGACAAAATGAGCCGGGCCACCGGCAGGTATGTAATGTTTATGGTCCTGGGTATGATGGGCATTCTCCTGTTTGAGGCAATAATGAGAACAGTCTTTAACAGGCCCCACATATGGGCGGTGGAGTTTGCCCAGTTCGTTATGGCTGCCTACTATACCCTGGGTGGCGCCTACTCCCATCTTATAGAGGGGCATGTGAGAATGGACATATTTTACCACAGATGGTCGCCCAGGAGAAAAGCTGTCATGGATGCCATTACTTTTTTAATTCTTGCTTTCTACCTGGTGGTGCTTCTGCACGGAGCCGTTAAAGGCATTATATATGCTGTTGAATATAAACAGGTTTCGTACTCCGCATGGTCGCCTGTTTTGTATCCCATAAAAATCATTATGACAATTGGTATTATAATGATGTTTCTGCAGTCCATATCTGAGTTTTTCAAGGACCTGGCAAGGGTAAGGGGGGAGGAGATCTCGGAAGGGGATGAGCCGTCCGTAATGGAAAAATCCCCGGAAAGGGAGAAGGCTGCTGCCGGGGGCAGTGCATCGCTAAGGGAGGTCCCTTCAGGAGTTAAAACAGCTATAGAGGAGGAGTCCAAATGAGCCAAAACTTTGAGGTAGTAGCTCTTCTGATGTTTGTTTCAATGCTGGCCATGCTGCTCACCGGGCGCCACATCTTTGCGGTTATCGGAGGGGTAGCCAGTGCTTTTGCTATTGGTCTGTGGGGGGGAAGGGGCGGCTGGGGACTTGCGTTTCATGCCAGCTTCAATCTGCTCAACTGGTACCCGCTTTTGACCCTGCCCATGTTTATATATATGGGATATATGTTTTCAAAGTCTGGGATAGCGGATGACCTGTACACCATGTTCCATATATGGATGGGGCCGGTCAACGGCGGGCTGGCCATCGGGACCATCGGCCTGATGGCCATTATAGCGGCGATGAACGGGTTGAGTGTAGCCGGTATGGCCATCGGGGCGACTCTGGCCTTGCCTGAAATGCTGAAGAGAAAATATGACAAGGTAATGCTCACAGGGGTAATCCAGGCAGGAAGCTCCCTGGGTATCATGATACCCCCCAGTGTGGTGCTGGTGCTCTATGGAATGATAGCCAGACAGCCCATAGGCAGGCTGTGGCTGGCCGGTGTTTTCCCCGGTCTGCTGCTGGCCGGATTGTTTATTCTATATATACTGGTGAGGTGCCTGCTTCAACCGCATATTGGACCTGCTTTGTCCAAGGAAGAGCGGAGTATTCCCCTGAAAGAAAAACTGAAGCTGCTCAGGGCGGGCCTGCTTCCGGTATTCATTATTTTCATGATGTCAGGTCTTTTCTTTATGGGCATAACCAGCCTGGTGGAAGCTTCAGCTGTAGGAGCATCAATAACCACCATTGCTGCTCTGGTAAAAAGGCGTCTGGACTGGAAGGGGATGATCGACGTGCTGCGGGATACACTGAGCGTCAGCTGTATGTTTATGTGGGTTATTCTGGCTGCACTGGCATTCGGTGCCATTTTTGACGGCCTGGGTGCGGTACATGCCATAAAGGGCCTGTTTCTGGAGTATGGATTTGGCCCGTGGGGAATAATAATCATGATGCAGCTGTCCTACCTGTTAATGGGTACATTTCTGGACGATACTGCTATGCTCATCATTGTTGCTCCTCTATATGTTCCCCTGGTAGTTGAACTGGGTTTCAGCCCTATCTGGTATGGTGTTCTGTATACCATAACCTGTCAGATAGCGTACCTGACACCCCCCTTCGGGTATAACCTGTTCCTTATGAGGGCCATGTCTCCCAAAGAGATTACCCTCTCTGACATATACCGCTCCATTATTCCATTTGTTATAGTAATGGTTATCGGGCTGGCTATTGTGATGAAGTTTCCAAAATTAGCACTGTGGCTGCCAAGTCTTTATTATAAGTAATGAAGCCAGTCAATGGTGACAAAGGAGGTCAAATATGTATAAAACAATATTAGTACCCCTTGATGGTTCAAAATTCTCTGAGAGCGCTCTGGGGCATGCTAGTGCGGTCGCCCAGGGATGTCAGGCTGAAAAGGTAGTATTATTCAGAGCAGTAGAACCTATCATAGTGGATGTAAAAGATTACATTGGTGCAGATAAGGCCAGGGAGACTGAGCAGAAACGTGAAGCTGATGCCCAGAACTACCTTGATTCAATTGCAGTTGACTTGAAAAAACAGGGAATTCCTGTTGAGACCGAGCTGGTGGTTGACGGCGAGCCAGCTGAGAAGATTGTGGAGTACATAAAGAATAAGAAAGTAGATCTGGTCATTATGAGTACGCACGGGAGAACCGGGTTCAAGCAGTGGGTCTTCGGGAGCGTAGCTCATAAAGTGCTGGTACATTCTTCTGTTCCAATTCTTATGGTGGTACCGAAAGGGAGGGAATAAACATAATCGTATATGGAGTAAGTACCAATGGAATTAACAAGAACCAGATGTTCGCAATTGCTGCCAGAGCTTAAAGACAAGGATGTTGAGATAACTCAAATAAAAGGTGGAATAACCAATAAATTATATAGAGTCAAGGCGTTAAATGATACATCTAAAGATTATGTTTTCCGTTTGTACGGGGAAAAAACAGATATGTTTATTGACCGCGATATTGAGATGGAAGTTATGAGTGTACTGGAGCCGTTGAATATTTCACCAAAGTTGGTAAAATATTTACCGGAAAAGAATACCACAATTATCGAATATATTGAAGCTTACAC
>JBMCUI010000192.1:0-4595 GCA_048622675.1 Spirochaetota bacterium
CATTCCCCACGGAATTCCTGACGTACCATTTGTCGACCCCTATTACTACAAAGACCAGTTTGGAGTAGAAGGAAAAAAAGTGCTCCTGACCTTCGGGCTGCTTTCTCCGAGTAAAGGAATAGAATATATGGTCCAGGCTCTTCCCAGAGTTCTGGAGAAGCACCCCGATACTGTATATATCATCCTGGGGGCCACCCACCCCAATGAAAAGAAAGAGTCCGGAGAGAAGTACCGCATTTCACTTCAACAGCTGGCCCGAAAACTGGGAGTGGACAAAAACCTTATATTTCACAATCGGTTTGTAAGCCTGCAGGAATTGTGTGAGTTTCTGGGATGCGCTGAGATCTATGTTACTCCCTACTTGAATAAAAACCAGATCGTCTCAGGAACACTGGCATACGCAATGGGCACAGGCAAGGCAGTGGTATCAACCCCGTATTTTTATGCTGAAGAGATGCTGTCTGATGGGAGGGGGAGGCTTGTACCTTTCGCCGACTCTTCAGCCCTGGCCAGGGAGGTAAATCATCTGCTCGACAATCAGGTACAGATGAACAGTATGCGAAAAAGGGCCTACCTGTACTGCAGGAACATGGTCTGGAAAGAGGTGGCCAGGCAATACCTGGAAGTATTCGCTCAGTTGAAAAAAGAACGGCAGAAAAAGCCCCGGGTGATTGGACAGCAGAAAGGCCTGGAAAGCCTGCCAAGGGAGCTTCCAGAAATCAAGCTGGACTATCTCAACGTTCTCACCGACAGTACAGGTATCCTCCAGCATGCTAAATTCACCGTTCCCAACCGGCTCCATGGTTATACTACAGATGATAATGCCAGGGGACTCATTGCAGTACTGACTGCACAGGATGTGCTCCTGCAGGAAGAGTTGCTGGAGGTGATGGCAGGAAAGTATTTAAGCTTTCTGGGCTATGCTTTTAACAAAAATACCGGCAGGTTTTGCAATTTCATGACCTTCCAGAGAACCTGGATGGAAGAGATCGGGTCCGAGGACAGCCACGGAAGGGCCCTGTGGGGGCTTGGTACAGCAGTTGCTCTATCAAAACAGGAGGGTCATGTGGCAATGGCTACAAGCCTTTTCGAGTCCTCACTTGCCGCCTTCGAGCAGTTTAATTCTCTCAGGGCATGGGCATTCACGCTGATGGGTATATCTGCTTACCGGAAACGTTTTTACGGCGACAGCAGCGCCCGCAGAGTTGAAAGAGAATTATCCGAACGCATATACAACCTGTATAAAGACAACGCAGACCGTCAGTGGCCATGGCCGGAGGAAGTCCTCACCTATGCTAATGCAAAAATACCCCATGCACTGATCTTGGCAGGTAAAGATTTGGAGCGGGAGGAGATTATGAAAGCAGGGCTCAAGATGCTTGATTGGCTGTGCAAAATTCAAAAAGACCCTGCCGGGCATTTTGTTCCCATTGGCAATCACGGATGGTACAATAAAAACGGCTCCAGGTCCAGGTTCGATCAACAGCCAATAGAAGCAGAAGCCATGGTCGGGGCTCTGTGTGCAGCATATGAAGCCACAGGGGATGAAAGATGGATCGTCGAAGCAAACAATTGTTTCGACTGGTTTATAGGCAGAAACGATCATCAGGCCCCCCTCTACGATTACATTACAGGCGGCTGCCGCGACGGCCTCACTGCAGAAGGGCTAAACCAGAACGAAGGGGCGGAATCAACACTGGCATGGCTGCTCTCTTTAATCACCATGTATACCCTGCGTGAAATAAGAACAATTTCCATGGCTGAAAAAACAGCAGAGAAAAAAAACAATTCTTCTAAAAGTAAAAAAGCAAAAACCTATACCGGGTCCAGGAAATGACTCCGCATAAAAATCTGATGCACATGGTCAAAGGCTGCAAGCCCGGGTGGATTCCCTTCACCCTGGACATTGGGGCAATCCAGGGCCTTACAGAACCGGTACTGGAGCGTTTCCGTACCAACACCGGGGCGCAGAACCCCTCTGAATACTGGGACTACGATTTCAGGACCTTTTCGCTTCAAGCCGCATGCGGAAACCCTGACCCAAAGGCCTACCATGAGGGTGCTCCCCCGGGAACCAGTTTTGATGAGTGGGGTATTGGCCACTGGGCTGGGGGCGCAGATGCAACCCCCGGCCGGATGCTCCATCCTCTGGCCGGGACACAGAGCACCAGGGAAGTAGAAAATTACCCGGAACCGGTAATACAAAAACCTGCTATTACTGCTCTGGATGAGTTTAAAAACCGAGGCTACCCCGTTTTTGGGTATGCAGGCAGCATCTACGAGTGGTCCTGGTGGCTCAGGGGGATGGAAAGATTCATGGCCGACCTGCTACTGCACCCTGCTGTAGCAGGGGCTGTGGTTGAAAAAGTTTGTTCATACACCGCGAGGCTTGCCCTGGAGACTGCCCGCTGTGGAGTTGATGTATTGTGTTTCTACGATGATGCAGGAATGCAGACAGGGATGCAGATCTCTCCCGAGCTGTGGCGGAAATTCATTAAACCAGCCTGGAAAAAAGTTCTGGAAGCAGTGAGAAAGCACTTCCCGGAGGCAGTGTTTTTTCTGCACAGCTGTGGAGACATCACTCCCATAGTACCGGACATAGCAGAGCTTGGTTTTCACATTCTCCATCCTGTCCAACCTGAGTGCATGGACCTGGAAAAAATAAAACAGCAGGTGGGCTCCAACCTGGTATTGTGCGCTACCATAAGCTCCCAAAACACGTTCCCCTTTGGCAGCCCTGCTGACATTAAAGAAGAAGTAGCACGGCTCAAAGCCCTCTTCGCCCGGGACAAACGATGCATCCTCTGCCCATCAAATGCCATTCAGCCGGAAACTCCATGGCAAAACATCCTGGCTTTTGTGGAAGAAGCCCAATCCGGCACATGCAAATAACTTCTATCTCATATATTACTTGAAATATGAAAAAATTACCCGGCTTTTAAACTCCTCCAATATAGGCCCAAACAAATTGTTCATCATTTGCACACAAATGATTGTACTTTTCATTGGTCTTTTCAATTAAAAGTTTTTTATACCGGTATTTCAAACCATACCGGGCTTGACCAAGCAAGCTTACCATCTACCTGCTCAACCCGTACATAATAATATATATTCTTGAATCCGTCTTTCTTTTCCTGATCGAAAAGTTTTATAAGTTCATTTCTATCATCAAAAACCAAAAATGCACTCTCTCCCGATACATTATACTTTTTTATTTCTGGTTCTTCTCCAAATTTGTTGCTGATAAATGGGCATAAATAATGGACATCGCTACCTTTACCGGGTATGATGTTTCTATCCCAAAAAAACCCGGAGGAGATAGACGATGTCCAGTATCCAAGTTACACCATTTTTTAAGTTTTGTCGAGTAAAGGTTTTGGAACAAGTAGTAGATAAAGACATTAAAACGGTAAATATCAAAGTGAACCCCGATGAGAGGTATACTCCTGTGTGCCATGTATGTAAAACAGGTACAAAGAATATTCACTCTTATAATGAAAGGACCATCAGAGATCGGGATATATTCGATGCGAAGACTTTTATCTCTGTCATCTACCGGACTCTCAGGTGCATGGTGTGTGGAAATGTAGTAGAAGAGCTTCCGTTGATGTATCCCTATGAAAGGGTAACGAAAAGGCTTGCGACTTATATTGTGGAGCTTTGCCAGTATATGACTATTACTGAAGTAGCGGATCACCTTGGTCTTGATTGGAAGACGGTGAAGGATATTCACAAACGTCATCTTCAGCAAAAGTTTTCTCAGGAGGATACAATAACACCACGGATTATTCTTATTGATGAGATCTCCCTCAAAAAGAGACATACCTATCTGAGTGTCATAGCTGATTGGGATAGTGGAAGAGTACTTGGAGTGCAAAAAGATAGAACCTATGAATCCATTAAGGCATTTTTTGATTCTCTTTCTGATGAAGTAAGAGCAGGTATTGAGGCTGTAGGAATCAATATGTGGGACCCGTATATAAAAGCGATTACCGAGAGCTGTCCGAAAGCCATGATTGTATTTGATGCGTTTCATGTGATAGCAGCATTTGGCAGAGTTATAGATAAGGTACGGAATAGTGAATACCACGAAGCAGAAAACTCGGGTAAAGCAGTCATAAAAGGAACCAAATATCTGCTGCTGAAAAATAAGCACAACATCACTCCGGAGGAAAAACCCCGGCTTAAGCAATTGCTTGAATTGAACCAAAACTTGGCAACAGCCTATATTCTGAAGGATTCTCTTAAAAAACTCTGGGATTACAAGTATCCCACCTGGGCAAAAAAAGCCCTTGATAACTGGTGCAGCATTGCTTATGAAAGCAAGGTGAAGCCTTTGATGGATTTTGCCAATACACTCATGAAGTATTCCTACGGGATTATCAATCATTGTACGTTTCCCATACATACAAGTCTTCTTGAAGGTATGAATAACAAAATCAAGGTTATTAAGCGGAAAGCGTATGGTTTTCATGATATAGAATATTTTTCTCTTGTTATCAAAGATGCTTTCACTTAGCAACTAAATCGGAGAAGAACCTTAATTATTAAAAATTGGGATTGCTCTTTTTTTATTATTTTGTAACACACTAAAG